>CADBPE010000076.1 GCA_902796475.1 uncultured Ruminococcus sp. | reverse complement strand
TTCTTTACAGAAACATATTTTTCAGTGCCATTAACATCTTTCTTTACCTGAAGATCAATACTCAAAGTACCGGCTTTGATCTTGTTGCCTGTTGACGAAGCGCTGTCAGTAAACCACGCATACGATGTACCGATCAGCATAGAGGTGCAAACAGCAACTGAAAGAAGGCTGGCGAGTATAGCTCTTTTTGTAACTCTCTTCTCTTTCATTTTGTTTCCCTCCTATTAATTAAGGAAATAGTTTTCATTTAACCCCGAGATGTATCATGCATTCCCGGGGCTGTGTTTTTGGATAGTCTTACGTTAGCTGTTTTCAACTGTGTTGAAAGCAGCAGCAGCAGCCTGCCAGCCACTAAGGCCATCACCGAGGTTAGCTGTCTGTACAGCGTCAGCAACAACGTTCACATTAAAGTTGCCGTCGAAGCTTGCGGCGATCTCTTTTGTTACGTTATCAGGAACCTTAACATCGGTAAAGATCTGCTTCTTATCATCTGTAGGCTTCAGGATGTCGTTTGCATAGAGTGTGTAAACAAAAGCATCCGCATTAGAATCATAAGAAGTGCTTGCAACTGTAAAGTCGGTAGTATTAAGACCACGGACTATAGATGTAAGATCCGGAACACCGGATGTGATACCGAGCATAGCTCTCCATGCAACGCCTTCGGTAACTGTTACAGTGACACGAACATACTGATCAGACATACCTGTATTCTTGACAAATACGTCCTTATCAAGCTCGTCACCGGGCATTACATTATCATACTCATGACCGCCATCCTCTCTAATAGGATTGTTGGGGTCAGCGGGATTCGGGAATTCTTCCCAAACATCGATCGAGAAAGTTGCATTGGGATCGTCCTTGGACGAAGCGATCTGGAACTTGTTCTCTACCTTATCTGAAGCGGAGAACCAAGCGATAGTACCCATCGAGATGATAGCTGCAAGGCTCACTACAAGAGCGCCTACCAACACCTTCTTTTTAGTGTTCTTCATCAGTTTATCCTCCTTTCTTCAAAATTTTGTATATTTCAAATCATGCCGTTAGGCTATGCTTTGGGCAATGATCGGAAATCATTTTTTTGCGTCCGGTTTTTCACCCGGAGCGGATCTCTCCGCCTGCTGCTCTTGCTGAACCTGCTCTGCTGATGTATTTGCCGCAGGGATCGCTTCGGTGGATCCCGCGCCGGAGTCGGCAGCAACCTTCATTTGCTTCTTTTTCTTGCGAGCCTTTACTATATCAGGCAGGAAAACTATAAATATCAACACGCCGCATACCGCTATGGTTATGTACATTCCCGGCGGGTTCTGGATGAAGTCGGACACATAGCCAAGCATCGGTATACTGAACTGCGGAACACCGATCACATTATTAAAATGCACCGGGGATGCGTCTATGGTCTCATTTGCATCTCCCTTTGTATAGATGTGGCTGTTTTCGGCGTCTATCCTTACAGCTCGGTGTGTAGCAACCACCAGATCCTCATTCAATACAAAGGTGACCGGATCGCCCTCTTTTATTTCTGAGCCGGGCACACTTTTTACATATATAAGATCGCCTACATTAAAGGTCGGCGACATACTGCCGGATATTACATTGAATACCCTGTACCCCATCAGCCTTGAACCCATAAGAAACATTGCAAACAGTACGACCAGTATTACAAGCACCGTACTGACAATGCTCCATATTTTTAGCAGCTTCATTTTCATAGCTTACACCTCATCTGTACTGCTTTCTGACTTTACAGACTCGTCTGCTTTCTGCGAGGCATCGCTGCTGCTGTCGGCTTGGTCATCCTTTTTATCGTTTTCCGGATATTCGGTTCTTGCACTTCCGGTATCCTGTGAAGTTTCATTGCTTGACACATCACCGCCGTCTTCCTTCTTTGCGGGATCTCCGGTCTGATTATCGAGCTTTGCTTTAAGCTCCTGAAGCTCTGCAAGTATCTGAGCGTTCTTTTCTCTCTCCGTTGCAAGCTGGTCTCTCTCTGTCTGCATATCCTCAAGCTGCTGTTTCTTGTAGCGCCGGAACATCATGAAACATTTTACACCCTGATAGATGATCAATATCATGAACGGAATGAATATGCAGATAACATAACCCGCCGGAGTCTTCATAAAGTTGAAGAAGTAGCCTAATTTAGGTATCTTGTTCTCGTACTTGCCGAGAACATACATATATGTAACTACCGTTTCATCATCAGTATCGGTCGTGGTACCGTATGTAATGAATCCGGGATTTCCTCTGGCGTCGGTAGTAAGCTTTCTTATCTTATGGGTTATGGTCTCGCCAAAGTTTGCTCCGCTCTGCGAGATGAATGTGATTATATCGCCTTCTTTGAGTGTTGACGGATCAACTTCTTTGACCATAATAAGGTCGCCGGCGTTGAAATCGGTCTTGCTCATTGAATCAGAATCCACAATATAAAGCTTGTAGCCCAAGATCTGCCGGTCGTTACGGTTGAATGTGTTCACAGATATAACAGTAAAAATTGTCATCATAACTGCAAATACCACGATCGCCCAAACGATAATGTTCTTGATTATGTTTAGTGCCTTCTTCAATTTCTTCCTCTCTCCTGACATCTGGTTTGGAAAAGGACAGAATAAAAGCGCGGCGGCATTAAAACTGCATTACATATACTTGATATTTAAAAAAATATATATGTGAGAGCACAATACTCCTGCATTTATTCGAGTCCAGGATCAAAAACTATAATTATCTTATCACATATTGTGCGAGAATTCAAGAACAAATGTAATTTTTGTATAAAATTACAATAATAAGAGTAAATTTTTTACATATGTACTTTTCACAAACATCACAATTATAATGGCAAGAAAATGGCATAATATATAAATACATGATAATCATTTTCTTTTTTTGCCTGATTGTTATAATACTATTATGTAAATTATTACACAACTTCCAATTTTATGGATTTTTTATAAATAAGGCAAAATGTTAATTTGTGAAGATTTACTTATATAATAATAGTAAAATCGGATCATCCGAAAACACAAAACAAGTACTATCTGAGGCGAATCGCCTGTAAAGGAGTCAACTTGCCACACATATATATGGCGATTTCCGACAATCATTTCAACTTTACAGCAAAAAGCAGCTCTGACCTGTTCATGCCAAAGCTGCTTTGCTTTTTTATTGTGAATGATAACCGGTAACGACCTCTCCCTGCCAGTCGTTTATGCCGCCGAACTCAAGGATATTTGTATATCCCATATCCGCAAGCTTCTGAGCCGCCTCCTTGCTGCGTCTTCCGCTTCGGCAGTAAACAAGTATCTTCTGAGATCTATCGGGCAGCTGAGGAATATCCTCTGTGCCGATATTCTCATTAGGAATACATATTGCGCCGGGAATATGACCTTCGGTGAATTCATCTATCGTTCTTACATCAAGTATTATGAAGCCGGTTTCATTCTTCATAATGTCCATAGCCTTAGTCTGGGATATAACACTGAAGCTGTTTACAGTTTTTTCCGAAACCTGAGATGAGCCCGATGAGCTTTGCGCATCGGATGCGCCGTCATCTTTCCCGCCTGAGCATCCGCACAGAAGGAAAGTCAGGCTCAGTGCTGCAATAATTATTCTTTTCATTTGCATCTCCTTTCAGACACTTATATAATTGTCATTTCAGGAGATCGCTTCTGTACGAATTGTGATACTATTGATAACAGGCTGCTGGTCTGCGGGAATAGTGCCGTTATTGTCGATAGGCTCTGCCTCATTGCAGATCTTTTCAACGATCTCCATACCCTCTGTCACCTGACCAAAGGCGGCGTATTTTCCGTCAAGAGAGGCCGTATGATTGCCTGTATGGCAAATGAAGAACTGAGAGCTTGCGCTGTTCATATCACCGCTGTTTCTTGCCATAGAAATAACGCCTTTCTGATGAGAGATGGGGTTGTTAAATCCGTTTTGTGCAAATTCACCGTAAATCTTGTTTTCTGATCCGCCGGTGCCATTGCCGTTAGGATCGCCGCCCTGCATCATAAAGCCCTGCATTATTCTGTGGAATGTAAGACCGTTATAGAAACCGGAATTTGCAAGATAAACAAAGTTTTTCACTGTAATTGGAGCCGCGCTCGGTTCAAGCTTGACTGTTATTTTGCCGTAGTCCTTGACGTCAATATCGGCATAGTATGTTTTTGAAGCATCTATCTCAACATCCTTGAGGAAGTCGGGAACGCTTTGTTCAGCGGATGGTTCAGAGGAAGCAGTGCTTACGGTGCTTGCTGTGCTTGTCTGTATAGCAGAGTTCTCGGATTCACCGTTCTTTCCCACACTCTGCACTATGGCAAGGATTATGAGCAGAAGAACGATCACTCCCATGATGATACCTGCGGTGATAAGAATTATCTTTCCTGAATTTACCTCTTTCTTGACAGCTTTTTTCTTGATTTTTCTTGGCATATTGATTGTCCTTTCTGAGTTTAATAAACTTTTATAATAATATCACAGTCAGAAATAATTTTCAATAAACAAAAACGTATTTTTTTGTAAAAAATATATATAATTCTATAAATGAAAATACACAGCAAATCGGATAGGCTGGTGTTTTGTACAGCTTTTCAAATTTGTTCATTTATGGCTGCTGTATACGTTTTCATTACCATATTTTTAAGTTTTTGATGCAGTGAGCAGCTGTAAAGTTAAAGCGTTTACAACTTTGGTGAACGATTTATCTGTAAGCTTTTTAACTTTACAGATAAATCAAACCATTCATAGTATGTGTTTTCTGGAATCAAAGATCTTTTATACACTTTGATTCAAAAAATAAAAGACCGTTGGATATTGATAATCCATCGGTCTTTTTTGTGTTATTGGATCATGCGTTTTCCTTGCAAGTGGCGTTTATTTCAGCTCTGAGGAGGCGTCTGAGTAGCCTGCTGAGGCTGTTCTGCCTGCGGCTGTCCCTGCTGCGGGTATTGGGGCATCGGCTGTCCCTGCTGCGGATACTGGGGCATTGGCTGTCCCTGCTGCGGATACTGGGGCATCGGCTGTCCCTGCTGCGGATACTGGGGCATCGGCTGTCCCTGCTGCGGGTACTGGGGCATCGGCTGTCCCTGCTGCGGATCAGCTGCAAACCATGACTGGCTCGGAGACTTTGGAGCCTTGGGCGGTTTAGGCGCTTTCGGCGGCTTAGGAGGTTTGGGTGCTTTGACTTTCTTAGGTCTGTTGCTGATAGCCTCCAGCTTCTTTTTGAATACTATCGAAAGCACGAAGAGGACAACGCTTATTCCGCCGAGTACAAAGAAGAGGATCATCCTGCCGAACCATTCGTTCCGGATCCGCAGGACCGTATCAAGACCGTCGTAGTCGTTGACCTCAAGTCTGCCGATAAGACTGCCGCCGGAAATGCTGCCGGATACAATAATACTCTCGATCATGCAGTAAACTCCGGTGCCGATAAAGAGTACCATACAGAGAACCAGGAATGTCTTTACAATGACGACCAATTTTCCGAAGGCATTTGTGTTCTTCCTGCGGATAATTCTGATAGCGACAAAGACAGCAGCTATGCACAAAGCGGTGACAAGTGCGCCGAAAACAAGCTGCAGCCAGAGCGGTATCTCGCTGTTGTTCACTGCTTCTGCCGCTGAGCCTCCTTCTGATGTAAGGATAACTCTGAGACTGCGTGAAGCGTGTATGCCGTAAGGATTCTCAATATCAAAATTAAGGTCGTTCTCACCCTTGCTGAGAGACGCTTCCGCTTTGAACTCGCCGTTTTCGTCAACGGAAATATCCGTATCACCCATTTTCAGCTTAACGCCCGGCTGGGTCTTGCCGATTATCGTTATCTTATCATTTGAGGTCACAAGCCTGTCACTGATACCGTAGAACTCGATTGTCGCAGGCTCACTCTGTACACTGATGGTCTTTTCAACGGTATACTGCTGATTGTCACCAACATAATAGGTTACGGAAATGCGGTTGCTGCTCATAGGCTCAAGCGGCAGTGATAATGTACCTGTGCCGCTGAGGTTATAGTTGTTCTTCTTGCCATTGAGGATTATGTCAGCGGGAACAGTGGTGTTGTCTGCACTGTACGAGATCTGCACCATAAGGTCGCCTGTCACCTCTGGGGTGTCGATACTGACGCTTACAGTCGGAGCATAACTGAGCTGGAAGGTATACACTGTCTCGAATTTGTTATTTCTTACAGGCATAAGACGGACTGTTACATCGCTTGCGGTAATGAAGTCTGCGCTTGTTCCGTCATATTTTTCAACAGAGTCATAAACAAGAAGCTTTCCGTCTTTGTCCACAACGGTGATAAGCATTGAATCATAATTATCCTCTATCTTGCTCCAATCTACTGCCATAATGTGATTTGCAAGATCGGCAGATGTTTTTACTGCCGCAGGATCACCCGCCTTGGTATGACCTGTCACCTTAAAAGTATTGTCCGCCTGAGCGCTTACCTTTGAAACATTGTCATTTCCGAGATCTGACTCGGCTGTCATAACAAGAGTCCACTCGCCGTCAGGCAGATCGCTTATATTCAGCTCTGCTTCGGCAGGCTTTGCGGTGCTTGCATTCTTGTCAAGCAGTGTAATGCTAAGCTCGGTACCGATGATGCTGTCGGCGGAATATGCGCTGACATTCCAACGGTAATTCATCTCTTTATTATACTTTACTTCGGCCTTTACCTTGATTTTTTCATTTTTGGGCTGTTCATAGGTAAATGACGCTATTGTAAGAGTATCATTCTTCGGCTTGCTTGTTTCGCTCTTAGAAGCTTCTGTTTTTGAAGTGTCGGTTTTGGAATTCTCCGGCTTAGAGGTGTCGGTCTTTGAAGCTTCGGATGTTGACGCTGACGGATCAGAGGTAACTGTGCTGGTGTCAGGATCCCATGCATAGATTTTTACATCTGCGCCGGTCGTTCCGTCTACCTTTACTGTCCACTTACCTTTTTCTGTATCACGCAGAAAAAAATGTATCTCCTTTTCGCTGCGTGTCACATCGTCAAAGTCCGTATCTTTGCTGTAAGTTTTTTTGCTCGGGGACGTTACGCTCACCGTTGGGTCGCTGCCGGTATAGGTTATTATGAACTCAAGGTTTGCCAGATCTTCAACATCGATAGTCGTTTCATAAGCTCTGGCAGCAACAGATGCGGAAACAAGCATCATAATTACCACAAGCGCGGCTGTTACAAAGCTTAGTACCGAAGTTCTTATATTTTTTGCAGATGTCTTGCTGCCGTTCATCCTGCCATCACCGCCTTCATATCGATATTTGCCAGTACGGCAGTTGCTATTGCGCTGCCGCTTGCCAACGGGTCAGCATAAAATGCGCCAGGACCAAGGCGGAACTCACTGTCAGCGCCGGACGTCTTGTCCTTCATAGTCATGCTAACAGATCTGTCTATCAAAGCAAATTTCAGCATGATATTATCAAATACTGTCGGCGGTGCGGACTTATCTGCTGCCCTGCATGTGCCTTCCAGTACCATATCCGAAAGAGCCTTGCCAGCTGCGTCATCAAGCTTCATAACAAAATCGGAGTATACCAGGTTTTCGCCTGATACGGCCGATTCAAACGGCTCCTGATTTGTAAGTGAAGCAGACTTGAAGCTGCCGTTATCCCAGTTGAGTTCGAGAACAAAATTATTATACACAAGCGGTATTCCAATGATATTCCTGACCCTATATACGCTGTTTTCAGTGTCTATGGTGATCTCATAGCTCTCGGTGTTCAGGGAAATACCCATATTGCCAAGCTTTGCACGGATGCGTCTGCCTTCCGTATAGTTCTCGCTGGCAGTAATATTGCATTTCACGCTCTTCTTGCTGATGGTTACAGGCTCTCCGCTGCTGTTGCTGTAAACAAAGCCGTTGTTCTTTTCGCTGAATCTGACGATCTCGGAATTGAGAGGAAGAAGCGAAGTGAACTCGTCAAAGCCAGCCATGATCCTGTCGGGGAATATTGCTATTCTTGTTCCGTTCAGCCTTACAAGTCCGGGGATTTCGAGAGAATCAAGGTAAGCGTTCTCTGTATAGAAATCGGGAGATGATGCCGCTGTGCCGCTGTTTCTGTAAAGCCGCAGACCTGTTATCTGAGGAAGGCGGATCATCGCACCCTTCTGCGCAAGAATAGAAGCGTAGGAATCCAGTCCGGCTGCGCCTTTATCGTAGCTGATATAAGCGCCTGATGCATTGAGAACGATGCTGTCTCCGTAGTAGAAATCACCCTTGAGCGAAACGGGACCGCTGAAGCCCAGCCAGTCGTTCATAGTAACTATACCGGAAAGGACTATCTCGTTATCCATGCGTGAAACATTGCTTGCTTTAAAGGTATATTCTCCGAAGCGGAGTGTATCAGACTTCTTTGTAGAAACAACAAGCCCTCCATTGAATACGCAGCGTCTTCCGTTCACCTTCACAATAACGTCATATGTGCCGCTGGAAACATTTGAAGGTATAGTTACCTTCCAGCTTGTATCGCTTTCGTATTCGGTCTTTAGATCAATAGAAAGTCCTGACTTGATGGCTGCGGCGATCTTCATATCCTGGGTAAGCCCCTCGCCCAGAAGATGTACGATCTGATCTGATGATGACTTGTAGATAAGTCTGGTATCAAGACCGTTGACCTTAACATTCTGCAGAGGGATATCATAGCTTTCGGGTATCTCGCCGGGATCATCCTCACCGGTATCGCTGCCGTCCGCAGGCTTTTTCTTTATCGAGTAAGGCTGAGTGTCGTATATTTTCGAGTCTGCCTTGTAAACTGCCATTGCTGTTCTGTTGACAAGCAGAGTATCAGCAGCCGTATAGGTAACGCGGTACCTGTTTCTGCTGATGCCATAAAGATACTCATAGAATGAAAGCAGGGCGTTTGAATCGGAAACGTAGGTATAGCTGCCGCCGCCCGCCGAAGAATAAGCGCTGAGTACATCAGAATCAACATCATAGCCCAGACCCATGGAATAGATAACAAGATCCTTGAGTGAGCAGTTACTTCTTATCTCATTAAGTATACGTTCGCTTGGATAACTGTCCTGACCGTCTGACATAACGATAATAACATTGATGCCGTCGCCGGGCTTAGCCTGGTTCATTGCCTCATAGACGCCGTCATAAATATCTGTGCCGCCGTAAGCTCCCATATTATTGATGGCTGAACGGAGTACAGAAATATCAGAACCAAGGGCAGCGCTGGCTTTGCTCAAAACGCTGCTGTCAAAAGCGACTATTCCGACCTTTATATCCGAGCTGAGACTGTTGAGGAACAGACTCAGTGCGCTTTTCAGATTGCCGATCTTGTCAGATCCGCTCATACTTCCGGAGTTGTCGCACACCAGAATAATATTGAACTTCTCGTCCTCTATCTTTTCAACATTGTAGTCGGTTATTTCAATGCCGCAGTCGTAAAGTTCAATATTTGCCTTGAACTTTTCGGCGGTGTCTGCGATCTTTTCATCGACTGCAACTACTACGGACATATCGCTGAAATTTGAAGAATCTACAGAAGCAATATTGATAGACGCGGTTATCTGGTTGACCTGTGAGGTAAGATAGCTGCTGAATGCTTTTCTGTCGCTGTCAGAATCGCTGTATTCATCATCGCTGTCGTATTCATAGTCAACAAGACCTATTTCGAGTTCATCACTGTTATTCATGCCGTTATATTCAGGAACAGACTGCGCTGAAGATTCCTCTTTAAGATCGGCGCTGAATATTTTTTCGGTGATCTGCTGAGCAAAACGTCTGTCATCTTCGCTGAGGTCGGTGCCGAATCCGGAACGAAGCTCAGGCGGAGTCATGTACATGACCATCTGATCAACATACTGGTCAATGTTTTTCAGGTTTTCTGTGTTGTCCTTGTCTTCAAGGATGCTGTTCACTGCGGCAGCTGCATTAGCGTAATTCACATCTTCGCTGTTGCCTGCAGTGATAAGAGCCTGCTGAACAAATTCGTTGTTGTCGGAAAGCTGTTCATCAGTGAAGTTCATTCTCGAAAGCTCAAGATAAAGCTTTGATGCTTCCTTCTCTTCCGGACTGCGTGCAAGAGCAAGAAGCTGAAGCTTGAGCCAGTTGTTGAACTGCTTCGGAGAGCTTATGTCATTCTGTTCAAGCATGGCTTTTGCATTGTCGATAAGAGCCTGATCTTCTTTAAAATCATTTGAACGCTCCTGATCCTCAATCCATTTGAGAATACGGGCATTCTTGTCGTGTACGCGGGCATTTACATCGCTGTCACGCAGGATACTGTTGCTTATCTTGCCTGTTCTCGAAAGCTCTGAGAGAATAAGCAGAGAATGAGAATCCGTATATCCAAGTGAACGGTCAACAATGGTAGCGTAATCCTTGGCGATAGTCAGAGCCTTAAGATAACTAAGCTCCATAGTATCGGATGCGAAAAGCTGAGGATAGGCTTCAAGGTACTCCTGGTACTTTTCAACCGCCTTCTGTGCAGGCTTGGTATATGAAGAACCCGGATCCATAATGTCGATCTCGGAATAAAGCTTGGCAGCTTTAATAGCCTCTGCCGGAATGGAAAGACCGTTGATCTCCTTGATTATCAGCTCCGCCATTTTTTCATAGGTACCTCCGCCGCTCATGAGCAGTGTGGCTTCGTTGTGTTCGGGAGCATAACGTTCCTTATCAAGGCTGCTTGTCTGTTCAAGGTACTTGTAGATACCGTCGGCTGCCGGGTAGTTTCTCCTGATAGCCTCCATTCTCGCCCTTGCAAGAAGGTACTTATCAGATACCGGGTACTCTGCAGCGTATTCATTGAGAATACTCTCGGCGCCGGTCGTTTCGCCCTGGGATATCAGAGCAAACGCCATATCAAGATATCCCTTGTCAGGGTCGATCCTGACAGAGACAGACTTGGCTTCGTTTGCAGAGGCTTCCGGAAGCTGCGCAAATGTGGTGTTCACAACAAACACAGCAACCAGTGCGGCAGGGATCAGAGCGATAGCCGCAGCTATCCACATTTTACGGCTTTTTTTCCGTAAAACCGCTAACAGGATCGCCGCCACAAGCGCCGCAGAAAACAGTATCAGCGCGACCATGAATGCGTTCATACTACTCTTCCTTTCTGTTTTGAGATTGAAAAAATCAGTTTTTATCAAATAAAAACATATATCTTCACAATATATTATACCAACAACCCGTCAGCATTTCAATATAAAAAATGCTTAAATACAGAACAAACGCATGAAACGGAATATATATTTTTAGATATATTTGCCAATTATTCTTTTATGCTGCCGTAAGGTACTAATAATTGATCTCCATGCGCTTTTATCGCAGCAAAAAGCTGCCCGTAACGATTCGGACAGCTTTCTGCGGATTTTTGTGTTTCTGATCGTATTATCTGTTGCCAAGCTCTTCAGCGCGTTTTGTGCAGGCTGCCATTGCGTCAAAAATCGCTTCAGGGACCTGTCGTTCCCTGAGAACCTTCAGAGCCTCGATCGTAGTGCCGCCCTTTGAAGATACCTTTTCAATAAGCACCTCTGGGGAATCTCCGCTGGAACGGAGCATTTCGGCACTGCCTTCAAAGGTCTTGCATATAAGACTGAAAGCGGCATCCTTGTCAATACCGACAGACACGGCGTAATCCAGCATAGCCTTTGCAAAAAGATACACATAAGCCGGACTGCTGCCGTTTACGGCTATTACAGCGTTCATCTGACTTTCGGGAAGAATGGCCACGTCTCCGGAAAGAGCGAACATTTTTCTTACCTCTTCAAAATCATCGTCCGATATATTTTCGGAACGGCACATTGCGGTCGCTCCCTTGCCAAGCAGCAGCGGAGTGTTAGGCATTACACGCACTGCCGGACAATTCTTCGCCAGACCCTTGCGGACATATGCAATTGAGATTCCTGCCGCAATGGTAACGATGACCGTATTATCATTCACACTGTCTTTGATGTCTGAAAGAACTTCATCGTAGTTCTGGGGCTTTACAGCCAATACGATAATATCGCTTTTTGCCGCAAGCGCGCTGCATGAAGAAACGGTATCTATACCCTTTTTTGCCATTATCTCCAGCTTGGCGCTGTCAAGGTCAAAAACAGAGATATCCTCAGCCGCTTTTGCGCCGTTGCTGAGTATACCGTTTATTATGGCTGTTGCCATATTGCCGGCTCCGATGAAGCCTGTTCGTTTATTGCTCATGTAAAACACCTCTTGTATAAAATTACTCTCAGATTATACCACACAGTCAATATTATATCAAGTGTGCGGCTGTTCTTTGCGCAGATCAAGCGAAACTTTTGATTTTTTGTTTTGTTTGTCAATTTCCAAAACCAACGCTCACAGGGAAAATAATTGCGATTGCTTTTCACATATGAACGATAAAAATCATAATTTGATTCTATCAAAGAAATATAAATCAAAAAACTTCCGAATAAGCATTATAAAAAATTCATTTTTTGCTCATAATTATGATATTATTGCGTTTTAATCAGTTATATTAGATTATTGTTACTTTAGTATTATAAAAGTTTACAAATAATGGTATTTTTGACATTATGGTAAACCTGGCACATTTTTCCTGAAAATAAAATAAAAAAATGCTGCCGCAAATTGTGATATTTACGGCAGCAATTGATTGTCAGATACTTAATTCAGAAATGTATTACGGAAAACTGATACATGAGGGATTTGGGAATCTATACTTATTGCTACGTCCGTCAACAGCGTAATCACCATACAAAAACATTTCCAGTTCGTCTGCCCTGCGGTAAAGAAGTCCGTAATAGCAGTTGCCGCCTGCATGGTGATAAGAGAGCAGCTCTCTGATAAGCGCGTTCTTGTTGACGTTGTTGAGATCTCTTACATATCCGCCGCCTGATGAAGTAACATTAAGATATGTACTGCTGCAATATCCGATCTTACCGCTCTGGGTCTTCACCTTGTACCAGATACTGTTGTACTTTGTGGAGCTGACAAGTGTGACTGTTTCCTTGTATTCAAGTGTTTCGAGTACGCTTGAATTTGCCGTAGCATCGCTTCTAAGATAGAGCCCGGCGCTTGCAGTGACTGTACCCTTCATAGCTGCGCTTGATGAACTGCCGTAAGAATTGAGCAGAATGGTTTTAATATCCGAACCGTATGACCAGCCCGTACCGCAGTTATAAGAGAAGGAAACAAGCGCATCAAACTGCTGCTGATTGAAACGGCAGTTATTGCTGATAAGCATTTCATTTACTCTTGAGGTAAAGCTGCCGTTATTTACGGTATCTACCAGCCAGGCAAAAGCCTCGCCTCTTGTAAGATTATTGTAAAACTTCTCACCCTCCCAGACTACAACGCCGTGACCAAGCGTAGGAATATTGCCTGCAAGAGTATCGTATGTAACACATGAAACAAAACCTTCCATGTCGCCGATGTTCTTTATTACCTGATCGCTGGCGCGGAGCTTTGAAAGACCCGTGGTAGTATAGTTGGGCTTGTCGGCAACATAAATATCAAACTTGCCGTCATCGCAGGT
The DNA here is from genome assembly GCA_902796475.1 of uncultured Ruminococcus sp. Taxonomy (GTDB): domain Bacteria; phylum Bacillota; class Clostridia; order Oscillospirales; family Acutalibacteraceae; genus UBA1213. Next base: position 12,050 of record CADBPE010000076.1, on the reverse strand, counting down.
GCCGAGAACACCGTTATACTTTGAGTATGCTCTTACAACAAACACGCCCGCCTTCGTGGGAGTATATGTACCCTTCCAGATGTATGTATCGCCTTCGGCAACCTTGCTTGTGGCTTCCACTGTTGTGGGATTAGCGCCGTCCTTTACGGTGAAATAAACGCCGGTGTGCTTCTTGTCTGTAATAGCTACAAGAGTGATCTTAGAGCTGAGAGTTGCAGAGTTAGGAGAAGAATAACCGAATCTGACAGGCGCAGGGTCGGTGACCGTTACCACGCAGACAGCTTTGTTGCCGTATCTGTCCACATAAGATATAGCTGCGCGACCGGGAGCCTTAGCCGTAATAAAGCCATCCCATACTGTGGCAACATTTGAATCACTGGTCATCCACTTTGAACCGTTGTAGCCCTTGATATAGAGAGTCTTGCCGCTTTCGATAGTTGAGCTGTAACGTGAAAGGCTGACTGATCCTTTGCTTGCTGCCGTAACCGTAACAACAGCGCTTGCCTTTGAGCTGCCGGATTCGTCCGATACTGTTATCACAGCTGTTCCTGCGCTAAGACCGCTGATAAGACCGTTATGTACGGATGCAACATTTGTATTGCTGCTTGTCCATTTTACAGGAAGGTTTGACGGATTTCTTACAAGACCGAGTGAAAGCGAAGAACCGACACTTACACTTGCTGATGACTTCATAAGAGCCACACTGCCCTTAGGCGAAACAGTAACCCTGCACTCGGCTGTGATTATTCCGGAAGGATCGCAGGCTGTAATTACTGCCGTACCCGCTGCGTTTGCTGAAACATTTCCTGACGCATCCACCGATGCGACAGATGTATCCGATGATTTGAAGCTGAACTTGCCGCCCTCAGGAACAGTGTTTCCGGTAAGCGTAAAGCTCTGACCCGGCTCAAGTTTCTTTTCTGTTGTATCAAGTACGATATAGCGATAGTCTGTTTTGACAACATTTACATCACAGGTAAGCTTTTGCTTGGTCCTGGAATCGACAGCGGTGATAACAGCCTTGCCGGAGCTTTTGCCTTTTACATATCCGTCATCTTCAACCTCTGCTATTGTGCTGTCAGAGCTTGTGAAGCTTACTGTACCGCTGTTGCCCTTAACTGTAAGCTTGAACTTTCTGCCCTTTGCAAGGGTATAGCTTGTATTGGAGATCGAAAATACCTGGCTCTGGGCGCTTGCTGCGGTGGTCGTGCTCGCATCATTAACATATGTAACATAATCAGTGCAAACATAGCCTATGGTTCCGGATGAATTTTTTACTCTTGCCCAACTGTCGTTGCAGAAGCTGAGAATATCAAGTCTCGTATAAGGAGTTGTGGTGTAATATACGCTGTATGATGTGCCGGGACCTGAACGATAGTTTACATAATCAGTTGTTTTGCAGTCTGTAAGAATGCTGACTGATCCTGATGATATATAACCTGTTGTGCCGTCCGAAAGCTTTACCTTGTACCAATCTGAGCTGGACTTATCCACTACTGTCACATAGGTATTCTTGTCGAGTACCTTGATGGCGGAGTAATTCGTTCCTGCTCCTGTACGAAGATTGATGTTCACTTCTGTTCTTGCAATGATGGCTGTTTCCGCCGATACTGGGGTTGACATGATCGTTATTGCTGAAACCAAAACGATCAGCGCCATAATTACTGAAATGATCCCGATCCTGCGTTTTTTGGTAAGATGTTTTGCTGTTTCCATAATTGATGCTGCACGACCTTTCTGTGAGATTTTATTTTTGTAATAAAACATTGAATAAAACTGCCAATCGTTAACAATATTGTAACCTCGATCTGGCTGTTTTCTGTAATTAAACCGTAATAATTATAACGGATTGTTACCAGTTTTTCAACTGGCATTATGTATAAATTGCTGTATTGTTTTATGACATTTCGTTTCGATTAACAATAAATATCAATATGTTTAAATTATTTTGTGCATCATTTAATTATTTTTTAACAATTCAACCTTCAATTAGTTTTTATTTATGCAGTATCAACTAAAATCTTCTGAGTAATTTTATTACAATGTTGTAAATTTTTTCTTCATATTTTCTGAAAAACAGCGTAAGGCAGATATCATAGATCAAAAAAATAATATTCAGCGCCATTATCAGCAAAATTATCATCCAAAGCTCATTTGTCCACTTTGAAAAAACAGGCGACGAAAAAACAAAAAGCAGTATCACATAGATCACCGCAGCAGCTGCGTTGAATATCAACAGCTTCATAACGTATGCAAACACCTTTATGCGCAGCTTTTCGAGCTGCTTTTTGAGCAGCGGATAATACCCGAGAAACACAATAAAGCACAGCGACACCGCCTTGCTTCCGCAAAGGAAAAATGACAGCAGTGAAACTGCGCCGTAGGATATCCATGCATAGCTGCCGCCTGAAATAAACGAAAGAGTATATATCACGATTCCCGCCAATGTCGGAAAAGAGAACAGCATCGACGGGGTAAAATTCGATGCGATCATCATTACCGATGCCAATGCTGTTATAAGTCCGCCATAGGCTATTTTTTGAGATTGTTTCATTTATTGTCCTCCAAGGAGATCATTAAAGGGCTTCCGCACACGAACGAAAGCCCTTTTAAGCTCATTAAATAAATTCATCTGCACGAGCTGCACAGACAGTCCGTACACAGCAGGCATGAAATGCAGTCGCAGCAATCAGCGCAGCTGCAGCCGCTTCCGTTTGTGTTGGCGTTGGCATTATAGCCATTCTGCGCACCTGAACGCTGCTGCTGTATCCTGCTGAACATAGCCCGGTACTCTACATTTGCAGGATCCATCTGGCAGGCTGTCTGGAAGTAATTGTACGCATCCTCAAGGAATCCCTTGCGATAGTACACCACGCCCATGAGATAATACCACTCTGCCCCTCTGCTTCCGGAGGCTATGCCTGAAAGTTCCTGCTCAGCCTGAACGAAAAGTCCGTCGTTTATCATTTTTCTTATTCTGTTGTATACAGAGTCGGCGCCGGAATATGAGTATCCGCTTGAATAGCTGCTCGAATATCCGCTCTGACCTGCATTGGAGTATGACGCGCCGCCGTTTTTACGCTCGTTCACGATCTGGTCATATGCCTCATTGACCTCCTTCATTTTCTCGGAAGCCAGATCAGCAAGCGGGCTGTCCGCATATTTATCCGGATGGTATTTCTTTGCAAGCTCCCTGTATGCTTTCTTTATATCTGCATCTGAAGCCGATGGGGTAACGCCGAGAACCTTATACGGGTCGTTCACATTACTTCATCCTTTCTGACTGTTATGAACGCTTATCTCCGTTTGAAAGATAAGCAAAGTAGTCCTTTTCCTTGTTTTTGCACTTTTTTCTTTTTCTCTTGTCAAATAAGCAATGCTTCTGTTGAAATGATAACCCATAATACATCACATTGTCAAGGATTTCTTTATAGGAATTCAATTCAAGAAGGTCATAAGCGGGCACAAGCTGCGAAACCGTCATATTCAGCACATCATTGCAGTAATTCATGGTCTGTTCAATGTCGTCGGACACGTTTTTTCTGAACGGATTGAAATTGTCGTGTTTTATGTCCTTTTCAAGATCGTCAGCCGCATCCATTATGTATATCCAGCGCCCTAAAAAGTAGCCGAAGGTGCCAAGTATACGCTTCTGCGCCTCATCCTGCGACAGACTTCTGCACAATTCAGAGAGAAGCGAAGCAGTCGGATCGGCGGCTGAATCTATCCTGCTATCGTCATTTTCGGCTTTGAACTGCCTGTCAAGCGCAGCCTTGACCGAAGCAGCGATATCAGGGTAGGCTTTTTCGGCGCGTTTATAGCTGTGTCTGAACATGGCTTTAAGAATTCTTGCGGCAGTGCGCTTAAAAAAGCCGCTGTCGGCAATGGTATCCAGGAGCTTGTAATAAGTCATTATTACCGAAACCGCTCCGGCAAAGTGAAAGCCCTCTCCCTCACTGCTGCAGAAGCGGCATTTTTTAACAGGGTTGACTACGCACCTGCCGTCCTTTACATGACTGCATTCACCCTTTACGGATATTGCAAACATCGCAAGGAGCGTACAGTCGTAGCTCAGTGTCAGTCTGGTGATAATGCCGTAGTCCTTACCCATGCTTTTGCACAGACCACAGTACACACTCTTGTAAAGTTCATGTTCCCTCACCTTCAGCTCTGAGCTTTCCGGTCTGAGATATCCGAACATGCTGTCACTCCTTTCCGATTTATTTGCGCTGTCAAAGCATACGTTTAAGGTACTGTCCGGTATAAGAAGCTTCGCATGCGGCTATCTCCTCCGGAGTGCCTGCTGCAATGATCGTTCCGCCGCCTTCGCCGCCTTCCGGACCCAGATCTATAATATGATCGGCAGTTTTTATCAGATCAAGGTTATGCTCTATAACAACTACGGTATTGCCGTTGTCCGCAAATTTCTGCAGCACCTCAATAAGCCTGTGAACGTCGGCTATGTGAAGTCCGGTAGTCGGCTCGTCAAGGATATAGATAGTCTTGCCGGTCGAACGTCTGGAAAGTTCCGCAGCAAGCTTTATTCTCTGCGCCTCGCCGCCTGAAAGAGTGGTTGAAGGCTGACCTATCTTAATATAACCAAGACCAACGTCATACAGGGTGCGCAGCTTGTTGTATATCTTTGAATGGTTCGCAAAAAACTCGCAGCCTTCCTCAACGGTCATTTCCAGAACGTCATAGATCGACTTGCCCCTGAATTTCACCTCAAGAGTTTCACGGTTGTAGCGCTTTCCTCCGCAGACCTCGCAGGGAACATAAACATCAGGAAGAAAGTGCATTTCGATCTTGATGATACCATCGCCCTGACACGCCTCGCATCTGCCGCCCTTTACGTTAAAAGAGAAACGTCCCGAATTAAAGCCGTGTATCTTTGCTTCGTTCGTCTGGGCAAAAAGCTCCCGTATATCAGTGAAAACTCCGGTGTAGGTCGCAGGATTTGAACGCGGCGTTCTTCCTATCGGCGACTGGTTTATATCTATGACCTTATCAAGATATTCTATGCCGGTGATCTTTTTGCATTTGACCGGCAGCGGTCTGGCGCCGTTAAGGTCGGCTGAAAGCTGCTTATAGAGTATCTCGTTGATAAGTGAGGATTTGCCGGAGCCGGAAACGCCCGTGATGCACACGAACTTGCCGAGCGGGATCTCTGCGTCAATGTTTTTAAGGTTATTCTGATATGCGCCGAAGATCTTCAGGCTCTTTCCGCTGCCCTCTCTTCTCTTTTCCGGAACGGGTATAGTGAGTCTGCGGCTGAGGTACTGTCCGGTAAGCGAACGGTCGCAGGACATTATTGTGTTAATATCGCCTGCCGCAACCAGCTCTCCGCCGTGTATTCCTGCTCCCGGACCTATATCTATAATATGATCGGCAGCTCTCATTGTGTCCTCATCATGTTCAACGACAATGACCGTGTTGCCGAGATCACGCAGATTTTTGAGTGTTGCAATAAGCTTGTCGTTGTCGCGCTGATGCAGACCGATGCTTGGCTCGTCAAGAATATACAGCACACCCGAAAGAGCCGAGCCTATCTGAGTGGCAAGCCTGATGCGCTGGCTTTCTCCGCCCGAAAGAGTGCCTGCCGAACGTGACAGAGTAAGATACGAAAGTCCCACACTTTGCAGGAATGTCAGGCGGCTGTCGATCTCCTTGGTAATAGCTCCTGCGATCATCCTTTCCCTGTCGCTCAGACGGGAATGGTGTGAAAATTCAAGAGCCTGATCAACGGACATATCGCAGAATTCACTGATATTCATTCCGCCCACCGTGACTGCAAGGCTTTCAGGAGAAAGTCTGCGGCCCTTGCAGGCATCACAAGGAACTGTCGACATATAGCTCTCTATCTCCGCTTTTATCCATGAGCTCTGGGTCTCACGGAAACGGCGCTCAAGATTATTGATTATCCCTTCAAACTCCGTCTGATAGGTGCCTGAGCCGTATTCGTTGTGTCTGTAAACGGTTATCTTTTCGCCCTTGGTACCGTAAAGAATAATATCCAGCACATTTTCGGGCAGATCCTTTACAGGGGTGTCGAGTGAAAATTTATACTGCTTTGCCAGCGCTTCAAAGTACATCGACGCTATTGTGCTTCCCTCCATCGCCCAGCCGCTGCCCTTTATTGCGCCCTGACGTATAGACTTTGAAGCGTCGGGGATAATGCGGTTAAAGTCGATCTTCATAAACACGCCGAGACCCGTACACTTTTTACAGGCGCCGAACGGATTGTTGAACGAAAACATCCTCGGACTGAGATCGTCAATGCTCACTCCATGCTCCGGACAAGCATAATTCTGGGAAAACAGTATATCCTCGCCGTCATTAACAGCGGCAATTACAAGTCCGCCGGCAAGCTTTGAGGCGACCTCCACCGAATCCGCAAGACGTGACCGGATATCCGGACGGATAACGAGCCTGTCCACCACTATCTCTATATTGTGCTTCTTGTTTTTTTCCGGCTTCACCGGCTCGGAAAGATCGTAAATTATCCCGTCTATCCTCACACGCACAAAGCCGCTTTTTGCCGCTGATTCCAGTTCCTTCTGGTGCTCGCCCTTTTTTGCCCTGACTACCGGAGCAAGTATCTGTATTTTTGCGGCTTCGGGCAGCTCAAGTATCTTATCGACTATCTGATCTACCGTCTGCTGCTTTATCTCTCTTCCGCATATAGGACAGTGCGGTATTCCTATTCTTGCATACATAAGACGAAGGTAGTCGTATATTTCCGTAACTGTGCCTACTGTTGAACGAGGGTTCTTCGATGTGGTCTTCTGGTCTATGGAAATTGCGGGAGAAAGTCCGTCTATACTGTCCACATCCGGCTTATCCATCTGACCAAGGAACATTCTTGCGTATGATGACAGGGACTCCACATATCTTCGCTGACCCTCTGCATAGAGAGTATCAAAAGCCAGTGAGGATTTTCCTGAACCGGACAGTCCCGTTACCACTACAAGCTGATCTCTTGGTATTTCTACGTCAATATTTTTGAGATTATGCTCTCTTGCGCCCTTGACAATTATTTTTTTGAATGCCATACGATTCACCTTATTAAAAGATAAGGAGTGCGCTGAGGCACTCCTTTGGGTTGTTATTCTTCATCGGAAGCTTCGGTGGTTTCTGCCTTGCTCTCAGACTTTTCTGTCTCTTGCTCTGAATCGTCTGTGAAGGTTTCGGCTTCATCCTCCTCTACCGGTATCTCCTTGCCCTCCATAGCACATTCAAACTGTTCGCCGGACATCTTCTCATGCTCAAACAGGAACTTTGCTACAATGTGCAGCTGGTCAATGTGTTCACGGAGTATCCTTTCGGTCTTTTCGTAGCCGTCTGTGATGTACTCCTTGACCTCGGAATCGATCTTTGCGGCAGTTTCCTCGGAATAGGTCTTGTTGTGGCCAAATTCCTTGCCCAGAAATACTTCGCCGTCTGATGAACCGTAGGTTATCGGACCAAGCTTCTCACTCATGCCGTACTTTGTTATCATGGAGAACACAAGGTTTGTAGCTCTTTCGATATCGTTTGAGGCGCCTGTTGAGATATCGTCAAGAATGATAGCCTCTGCCACGCGGCCGCCAAGGAGAACAACTATCTCCTCGAGCATTTCCTTGCGTGAACGGTAGGACTTATCCTCTGAGGGCAGCGACATTGTAAAGCCGCCTGCCATGCCTCTGGGAATAATGGATATCTGATGAACAGGGTCCTGTGTGGGACAATAGAACGTAGCCACCGCATGACCTGCCTCGTGATAAGCTGTGAGCTTTCTTTCCTTTTCGGACATTACTCTGGACTTTTTCTCAGTGCCGACAACGACCTTTATAGTCGCTTCCTCGACTTCCTGCATGGTAATGGCCTTCTGGTTCTTTCTTGCTGCAAGAAGAGCAGCCTCGTTGAGAAGATTCTCAAGGTCTGCGCCCGTAAAGCCGGCTGTTGATTTTGCTATCGTTTTAAGCTCAACATCGGGAGCAAGCGGCTTGCCCTTTGCATGTACCTTGAGTATCTCTTCACGTCCCTTGATGTCGGGTCTGCCGACAATTACCTGTCTGTCAAAACGACCCGGACGCATAAGCGCGGGATCAAGTATATCAGGACGGTTGGTAGCCGCTATCATGATAACGCCTTCGTTAGCGCCGAAACCGTCCATCTCTACAAGCAGCTGGTTAAGGGTCTGCTCACGTTCGTCATGTCCGCCGCCCAGACCTGCGCCTCTCTGACGTCCTACCGCATCAATCTCGTCTATAAAGATAATGCAGGGTGAGTTCTTCTTTGCCTGATCGAAAAGATCTCTTACTCTTGAAGCACCGACACCAACGAACATCTCAACGAAATCGGAACCGGAGATTGAGAAGAAGGGAACTCCTGCTTCGCCTGCAACGGCTCTTGCAAGAAGTGTTTTACCTGTTCCGGGAGGTCCCACCAGCAAAACGCCCTTGGGGATCCTTGCGCCAAGCTCATTGTACTTCTTTGGATCCTTCAGGAACTCGACTATTTCACGAAGCTCTTCCTTCTCTTCATCGGCGCCTGCTACGTCAGCAAATGTGGTCTTTCGCTTTTCGTCAGTCATATTCTTGATCTTTGCCTTGCCGAAGCCCATTTGCTTTCCGGCATCGCCCAGTCCGCCCGAAAGCCTTTTCATAAAGAATATCCATACCCCGGCAAGCAGGGCTATCAGAATAAGATTCGGCAGGAAGTTGAGCCACCACGAATTATCCGTAGCCTGTTTCCAGTCGTACTTCATCGGAGCCTCAGGGTGCGCCGTATTGTACTCATCAACATAGTCATCGATAGACTCAAGGAAGATAACGATGCTTGCAACGTATGTCTTTACCTCGGTCTTGTTCTTATAGGGGGTGTTCAGCTTCATGTTCAGCTCGCCTGAGCCGAAGTCGAGCTTGTACTCCGTGACCTGCTGATTCTTGAACATATAGATAATGTCAGAGGTCGGATACTCCTCCTTGGGCTGCATCGTGAAAATAAGCGATATCACGATTATAAGCACAATGGGGATTCCGAGATAGATCAGCAGGTTTCTGATGGTTTTCTTGTTTTCCAAACAATTGTCACTCCTTTTTTTATTGCGCTGTCCTTCAGCGCGGTATTGCCCTTATTTTCAGGAATATATCTCAGCCTTCAGAACGCCTACATAAGGAAGGTTCCTGTAACGCTCGCTGTAATCCAGACCATAGCCAACGATGAAAAGATCATCTATGACCCTGCCGGTGTAATCAGCGGTAACGGGCTTCTTCCTTCTGTCCGGCTTGTCGAACAGGGTGCAGATGCGCACGGATGCGGCGCCCTTTGAAAGCAGATGTTCCTTCAAAAATGAAAGTGTGTTGCCTGTATCAAGGATATCCTCAACAATAAGGACATCCCTCTCCTTTACGTTGCAGGAAACGTCCTTGACGATCCTTACCTGACCGGAAGACACCGCATTGCTGCCGTAGCTTGATGCCTGCATAAAGTCAAGCTGTACTCCGTCAACGGTTATCTTTCTGAGAAGGTCAGCCAAAAAGATGACGCTGCCCTTCAGCACTCCGATCATCACAAGCTCCTTGCCTTCATAGTCAGCGTTTATCTTGGCGGCTATGTCGGAAACGGTCCTGTCGAGTTCTTCTTCGTTCATCAGTTCTTCAAAAACGTCCTTATGCAGCATTTTACAACATCCTTTCTTTTTGCAGTGTATTTTTTATCGGGACTGCGTATCATCGCATATAAGCAGCACTCTCTTTGTTGAGCTGCCGACCATGCACTGCGCCGAGGAGCCTAATGTGCTTATCCACAGCACACGGCTGCCGTCTGCAAGCAGCGGGAGCGATGATCTGTTTTCCCGAGGTATCTTCAATTCTGTAAACAGCTTCCTGACAGGCTTAGTGACCTTCCTGTAAGGGAGCGTAAAACTGTCTCCGCTTTGTTTTGTGCGAAAAACACTTGTCAATGGTATTGTATCATAATCGAGCGCTTCATAAAACAGTTTTTTTTCGATTTTTTTTAATTTTTTGAATTCCTCTATATCAACGACGGTAAGCGTGTACTTTTTTCCGCATATAAGCAGCGGAGCGTCTGTATCAAGCGGGACGATCTGCATACTTTCGGAGTCATTGCGCTGCATAATGCGGAATATGCCCTGACTTGATATTGCGAATACAGAGCCTCTTATTTCTACCGCACCACCATTATACACAATTTTTCTCATAAGTTCAATATGCTTTGCCTCGGGAATTAGTGCATATTTTTCGCACAGTTTTCTTACAGCGGCGGAAAATACTGCCTTGGGCAGCCTTGCCATCATTTCTGAGCTGTAACCGCCATTGATCTCTGCATCTTCAAGAGCCTGCATAGCCTGAGAATCAATATATTCCTCAGCTTCACGAAGATGATCCGTCATGGAGCTTACAGATGATTCAAAGGAAGGATTTATCTGCCTGAGTACCGGCATAACGTCCAGACGCAGCTTATTGCGTGTATATTCGCGCGTAAGATTCGAGCTGTCCGTCACGAAGTCAATGTTGTTTCTGCGGCAGTAGGCTTCTATTTCCTCTCTGCCGCAGCGAATAAGCGGACGGATGATATTATCTCTGACCGGAGGTATGCCGCACAATCCTGATATGCCGCTGCCCCTTGCAAGATTAAAAAGCACCGTTTCGGCGTTGTCGGAAGCAGTATGAGCAGTGGCTATCTTTGCGCGAAGCCCGGCAGCCTTTTCCTGAAAAAAGCTGTACCTCACTTCCCTGCCGCACTGCTCTGTACCTATTTTTCGCCTGCGGGCTTCGGAAATAACATCCTTATGCAGCACGAAGAGCGGAACATCGAAGCGCCTGCACAATTCTTCTGCAAAGCGTTCATCTCTGTCAGCTTCTTCCCCTCTTATCATATGATTTATATGGCAGGCATATATCTTCAGTTCCATGCTCTCCCTGAGTGAGCAAAGAAAGCACAGCAGCGCACAGGAATCCGCTCCGCCGGAAAGACCGACTAAGACGCTGTCGCCGTTATCAAGCATATTGTATTGAATTATGGTATTTTTAGCTTTATTGTCCATTGTCTGTCGTTACAGCCGTGAAGCGCATAAACTCGCCCTGCCAGTGCAGCGGGACCGAACGGGTCTCACCGTGTCTGTTTTTGGCAACTATACATTCACCGCTGTTTCTGTCTGCGTTCTCATCTCCGCCCTCGGTATTCTTGTAGTAATCCTCACGGTAGAGGAAAAGCACTATATCGGCATCCTGCTCGATAGAGCCCGAATCTCTCAGATCGGAAAGCTGGGGCTTATGCTCGGCTCTCTGCTCACTGGCACGTGAGAGCTGTGAAAGCGTTATGACGGGAACGTTGAATTCCTTTGCGAGTATTTTAAGATTTCTTGTTATCTCGGAAATTTCCTGCACACGGTTGTCTATCCTTCTTGAGGCAGACATAAGCTGCAGGTAATCTATTATAAGCAGATCAACGCCTTTCAGACGCCGGAGCTTGGCTTTTATTTCGGGAACGTTTATGCCGGGGGTATCGTCAAGGTACATTTCCGTCTTGCCCAGCACATCGCCTGCCTCAATGAGCCTTACCCATTCGTCACTGCTGAGCTTGCCTGTTCTGAGCGTGGTGCCGGAGATGAGCGCCTCCATTGAGAGAAGTCTTGACGCAAGCTGCTCCTTGGTCATTTCCAGAGAAAAGAAGGCGACCTTGCGCTTGCATTTCATGGCAACGTGCTTGGCGATATTCAGGGCAAAGCTGGTTTTTCCCATGCCGGGACGAGCCGCAAGCAGAATAAGATCCGAACGGTTAAGACCTGTAATGACGTTATCAAGCAGACCTATGCCCGTTGGTATGCCCTTATAAAGCTCGCTCTCTTCGGAATTGAGCAGATCGAGCCTTTCAAACGTTTCAAGAATTACCTCGTTTATCGGACGAAGCCCGCCCTTACTTTTGCTGTCACGGATATCGAATATCCTCTGTTCCGCGGAATCAATAACTCTGCCGATATCGTCACCCGCAGATACCGCATCGTCTATGATATCTCTTGAGGAAGTGATCAGACTCCTGAGCAT
>CADBPE010000075.1 GCA_902796475.1 uncultured Ruminococcus sp. | reverse complement strand
TATAAAGGCAATACATACGAAGATAAATTCGCAGACTTTATAGAGAAATCAGGGCTTAAAATATCTCCGGATGATCTCGATGAAAACGGGTATTATCATTATGGGGGAATTGAAAACTGGTGCGTATGGACAATATGAAGGATGTTGAAAACGAAGGAGAGTGTGAAAAGTTAATTGACATGGATACTTTGAAGCATCAGCAAGTGTCTGGAATGAGTAAAGCAAATACAACAACAAAACAAAAACAGACCTTCAGCTATGATTCATTTCATAGTAGAAGGTCTGTCTCCTTTTGAAAATGATGACATAGGTCATCGTTTTGGCTTATATTTTCAATAAAAAGGGAAACCGGTTCCCCTTTCAAGAACCGATTCCCTTTCAGATCTGCAATTACACAATATCAGAAATTATTTGAAATATACACTATCCCTACCATAGAAACGATCAGAACAAGCCATGTCATAATGAACGCCAAATGCGTTTTCCACTCCGACACAAGGGCGGCGATAAATTCTCTGATAAAGGCATTTATCCAGAAGTATCTTTTTGTTTTTGCGCCGATACCTTCGGCTTTTATGCCCTGCTGTGAAGCGAAAACGCCGGTACGGAAAACATGATAGTTCGTAGTGGAAAAGGCGATCTTCGGGTCGTCTGTTTTTGCGTCCTTACGGATAAGCTCTTTAGCGTTTTTCAGGTTTTCAAACGTATTGACGGACTTGTCTTCTGCAAGTATCCTGTCCTCCTGGATACCGTTCTCAAGAAGATAATTCTTTATTGCATCGGCTTCACTGATGACCTCATCATTGCCCTTACCGCCTGAGGAAATGAAAATCATATCTTTGCCTGTCTTGTCCTTCTGCATTTTTGCAAATTCTATCGCCCTGTCCGCTCTGCCCTTTAGCAGGTTGGTCAGTGTGCCGTCTTTTTTGATCTGACAGCCGTGGATGATGATGTAATCCTTGTCAAAGGCCGGTATTCCTCTGGCCGCTTTCGTTGACAGTATGATCGTGCCGATCAGGATCAGCTCAAGGTATGACGTGATCGCAAGAATTGCGTTTTCCACGAACAGCTCGATATAAAGCGCCATGCCGCTCTGGTTATGGACATCTACAATGGTAGTTTGCTGTAAGAATTCACCCAGGGCAAAGGGGAAGATAGTGCCAAGACAGACCGTTATCCCAAGAATACAGCCCAGCAGATTCCTCCAGTTGCGTCCTTCCTTTTGCATAAGCCGAATATTGCTCAATGTCACCAGGATAAACGTGATAAATGCGGCAGGAAGAGCGACTGCCGAGAAAAATCCGGCAAAGTGTAAAAGCATCTCAACAGAATCGATTATTCCGTTATTTATTCTGCTCAGAAGAAAAAGCTGTTCAATAAACAGAGCCGTCAGAAACAAGGCAAATCCGATATTCCTGACGTTCTTATACTGATAAAGATCCCGCCGTACTTCTTTTTTGATGTGAAAGAACAGACCGACGATTAGCAGACCAAGAAACAGGGTTATTGCGATGGGAAAACACCAGCTGCCCGTGCTTCTGCCAAAAAAAGATTCTTCGGTAATGATCCCTGTGGGGTGAACATAAAAAAGTCTCATATCAATGGTAGAATCCGGGTCATACAAATGCGTAACAATAACAAATACTCTTCCGGGTGATACAGATTCCAATGTAACGTAGAGGTGATCTCCCTCACGGTGGCTGTCCGTTGCTTTCAGGATCTCCGTGTCCTGCTCGACTGTTACCTGTATCTGATCCGCTTTATCAGACAACCCCTGAATATCCACATCCATCACATATCTGCCGCCGACGGCTATACTATAAGCCACGCAAATGCACATCAGAACAGCCGCAAAGATAAAATACCATCTCTTTTTCATTATCAAGCCTCCCTGTTAAAGCATTGCCTAAGAATTTCTTTATCTGTTTGAAAATGATGACACAGGTCATCATTCCGACATCAGGCTAAAACCCAAAGAATCCCTTGAGTCCCTCGCATTTTTTCAGATACTCGGCAGTAAAGCCGTAATGTCCCGCTCTTGCAACGGTAAGCAATTCTTCAAGAAATTCATCGTAAGGCAGATCAAGGTATTCTTCCGGTATTTCAGCGTGGATCGTGCCGCCGTCGTTGTGGCCGCCGCCCCACCACCAGTTTTCTTCGAGAGCCGCCTCGTAGGTTCCGTCGTCTTTTTTTACGAATCCATAGTAAGATACCCACTCCTTCATTCCTTCCGGAGTTTTTTCACCTTCATAATGAGGAGCGTCAAATTTTTCTTCAGAATAGCCCCTGGAGCCCTTTCCTGCGAACTTATTATACACAGCAAAATGCTCCGTATCCCGTGGGACCCTTACGATCCTGATATGATCGTGCTGATAGATCAGTTTTCTTGTTCCGGCAACACGGTTTTCTTCGGTCATCAG
>CADBPE010000074.1 GCA_902796475.1 uncultured Ruminococcus sp. | reverse complement strand
CTCCGCAGGGGTGAATCAAAAAACAGTCCGGTGGACTGTTTTTTGAGAGGGGACGCCCTGCGCAAGAGGGCGTCCCCTGCTGACAAGTTTGTAATAACAAACTCCTGCCGTAAGGCAGCAAATAGTTCACGTTATCAGAAAGACAGACCCAAAACCGGCTGCCCGCAGCCGGAAAATAATAAGAGCCGCAATGAGTAACTTTTGGTGCGGATGAACTGTCAGTGCGAATAAGGACGGCAAGGAAGTGCTTTGGATAAAATATCTAAAAATATATATTCTGTTTCATGCGGCTGCTTTGCAAAATTATCACAGAGCACTTTACTTGTTTTGATAATTATGATACAATTGATTATGGAAGAAATTACATATTTTTGATTTTAATGCCATTGTGATTCGTGAGGAGGTGCTTGTGTATGGGTGATATGCCTATCTTCGCTTTTATTCTGCTGGGTATCATGGTGTTTGCTTTTGCGGCAATATCGTTCCTGTTCTTCCTGATAGATAATCGTGATAAGCTGTATACTTTTGACGATGACGCTGTTATGAACAGCGATGCCTTTGAATGTGAGTTCAGGCGTGTAGGCGGTCTGAAATACGAGCATACCAGCCTGAAACTGACCTTTTCCGCAAAGGACAAGCCAAAGCTTGAATACAGATCAAAGCCCTCCGCAGGCGCAAGGACCGTTCAGGAGGAATTTGAGGTGCCTCCGGAGCTTGCCATGCGTTTGCGTGAAATGTACAAGGAGCATTGTATCCCTGTACTGAGCGACTGTGACAAGCGTGAGGATATAAACGGTGATGTCCCGGTGTCAAGTGTGACGTTCAGCGCTAAGGATCAATCGTATACCATAGACAGCGAGCAGATACTTCCGGAAGCCAGCGCCGCACTTATCAGCGATATAGAGCAGCTTCTCATGTCATACGTCAAATAATTGCGGATCACGGCAGAACTGTCTGAAGCTGCCGTGACCGCATTTTATCATCAAACAGATCAAAAAAAGGAGATGTCAGTATGGGTCTATTCGATAACATCAGAAATCAGGTAAACAACGCAGTGCAGCCGACAGGAGGCGGCGGAAACAGGTCGGTAAATGTGGTGTTTGCAAGTCTTCCCGAAACGGTGGAGCAGTTCAAGGCTCTGCCGCAGGCAGCAATGAGCAATCCGTTTGATACAGCCGCTCTTACCGTGCTGGCATTCTGTTTTTATCCGCAGGATAAAGATGCGTGTCTTGCTATGGTAGATCACCTCAAGGGTCCCAGACCGCTGAGCAATTACGAAAAATCGTTCATTGCCGACCGTTTCAGGGATTCCGATTATGTGCCGAGATCGTATTTTAACGGAGCAACGCCGCAGAATGATTATCTGCCTTCACAGCCCTATACCGTTACGGTTTCTGAGAATCCTTATTCATATCAGAACGAGGGCTATGCCAAGCTGTTTATACGTTCTGGCGGCGCGGACAGTCCGAGAGAGGTGCTGCTGAGGAAGGCAAAGGACGGAAAGTGGTACCTTTGGGAACAGTATATACTTGTAGGCATACGCAAGCCCGAAAGCTCGAATCCTTGGGCGTGAATGAGGTGCGGCTATGAATGTTGCAGGAAAATGGAGAGTATGCTCTGTTGAGGGATACAATGACGATTACGAAAAGTTATGGATAGATGCAGACGAAATTCTCCGGGATAAAGATATAAACGATTCATATAAGCTGATGCTGGAATCAGTGTTTGTCTTTTCTGATGACGGGTACATAAAAAGACTGATACCTGTTCCGGAGGAGTTTGATAAGGAGGTCATCGACAAAGCTGTTGAAGACGGAGAGATCGAGCTTTACGAAGACAAAATACTTGCTGATAAGCACCGTTACAAGGTTGAAGGCGACAAGGTATTTTTTATGCCGCTGATGAGCAGCGAATCCGGAGATCCGCCATGGACGGAGATGCAGCAGGCTGACGGAAAGCTTCAGTTTTTCATGTTCAGACTGGAAAAAACAGAATAAAGCAAAACAAGTCCCCCGATACCGCCAAACGACAGGAGCGTTTTGGCGTATCGGGGGACTTTGCGCATTAAAATTGGTTTTAGGGTGAGCTGCCTTTATACTGTGATGTCTGATGCTGAGGGTGCGGACTGTGAATTGCTGAGGTCACCGCGTCCGCCGAAAGCGTTCTGCCGCTGCGGTTGAAGCCGCCTCGTCCGAAACCGCCCTGACCGCCTTCGTAAACGCCGCTTTCGTTTACATAGGTTACAGCGCCGGAAACGGTGAAGCTGCAGTATTCGCTGCCGCCGGAAACAGCCGCCTTCTGGTAATAGCCGTGAGTATTGTCGCCTTCGGCTGTGCCGCCGACATATACCTTGTAGGTCTTACCCTCGTCGAGTGCCTGCGAACTGAAAAGTATACAGCTGAAATTGACTTCAGGCGACATTGCTGCAATAACATTGTTGCTGCTGTCAGTGATATATACAAGTGTTCCGGCAGTCTGTGCGCCTGAGAAGGTTATGGCAGCGGTTTTCTGGGTGGAGCCGCTGTCGGGCATTTCGAGCATATCAGAGGTTCCTGCGCCTATGAGCAGACCGCCGGTAATGCTGCAGCTGCCGTCATGGTCGATTATGCCGTTGCCGCCCGTTGTGGGACCGTTGAGGATTATAGTACCGCCCGAAATATTGAGCGCCGAGTTGGAGTCCAGACCGTCACCGCCTGAGCTGATGCAGATCGTGCCGCCGCTTATGGTTATCTCTGATGAGCCGCTGTTTGTGTCACTGCTGCCGGACTGTTCCGCAGGCGCTGCGGGTGTAGTCTGAGCGTCCTGACCGGGCTGGAAGTTTTCGGGCGTGATCGGAGGAGTCTGACCGTCCTGAGCGGGCTGGAAGTTTTCGGGCGTG
>CADBPE010000073.1 GCA_902796475.1 uncultured Ruminococcus sp. | reverse complement strand
GGATTTCGCGCTCTGCGGAGCGCGACCAAGGACTCTGTCCTTGGATCCTGCAAGCCTTTGAAAAGGCTTGAGCGAAACTTTTGTGTATGAGTTTTGGGATGATATTTTTGGACGCGGGTAATTACGTTTTCACTTGTTTTTCTGCGAACGCGAAATCGGGTGCGGCAGCTTGCCGCCTTGAGCGATACTTTTGTGTTTGAGTTTTGGGATGATATTTTTGGGCGCGGGTGATATAGTTTTTGAAAGAAATAAGCAAGGCACAGCTTACCTTTTACGGTTTGCTGTGCCTTTTATTTTAGTTCTTTTGCGAATAATGATGAGCTTTTTCAAGAAGCATGTCCTTGACCTTCATCAGTCGTGTACGGCTGCTTCTGTCGTTCTCTTCAAGCTTCATCGCAATGTATTTTATTGTAGCTTCATATCTGGGGATCATAACGTGTTCAAGGGAATTAACTCTTCTGCGGGTACGCTCGATCTCGGCAGCCATAAGCTCGCAGCTTTTTTCTATCTCGGCAAGCCTTATAAGATCAGGCATCAGCTCGTTAAGTGAGCTTACAGCATCGTCCAGTTCAAATGATGTAAAAGCAAAGCCATAAGGGAAAATATCTCCCTTTTCGGGACTTTCGCTTACCGCGGAAAATACAGGCACGTCAACGCTCATTATATTCTTTGAGCCGACGTCCACGCCCGTCTGCTGCTTTGAGGCCATGAGTGAGGAATCCAGTGATTTCTTGCTCATGACAGCGCTTGCATTCACAAAGTGTCCGCTGCATACCTCCAACTCCTTCTCCACCTTCTCGCGCAGACGCTTGTTCTCCTGCACAAGCTCTATAAACTGACGCATAAGCTCGTCACGCTTGTCCTTGAGCATTTTATGTCCCCTTTTGGCAGTGACAAGCTGCTTTTTCAGCTTGGTCATCTGCATTCTGGTAGGGTTTACATTCATAATGTCCATAGCAATGCTCCTTAAGGCTTATTTGCCGTAATATTTATCAAGCATATCGTCCTTGATCCTCTTAAGCTCCGATCTTGGAAGAATGTGGAGCAGCTCCCAGCCCTTATCAAGAGTTTCCTCGATAGTACGATTGGTAGTGTATCCCTGAGAAACATACTCTCTTTCAAAGGCTTCGGCAAATTCGGCATACTTCTTATCAATCTCGGTAAGAGCAGCCTCACCGAGAACGATCATCAGCTCACGGGCATCCTTTCCTCTTGCATAAGCAGAGAAAAGCTGGTTCATGGTAGCGGCGTGATCCTCTCTTGTTCTGCCTACGCCGATACCCTTATCCTTGAGTCGGGAGAGCGAAGGAAGAACGTCGATAGGAGGTGTTATGCCCTTTCTGTAAAGCTCACGGCTGAGGATTATCTGACCCTCGGTAATGTAGCCGGTAAGGTCAGGAATAGGATGGGTCTTGTCGTCTTCAGGCATTGTAAGAATCGGGATCATGGTGATGGAACCGCTCTTGCCCTTCTGCCTGCCGGCACGTTCGTAAAGGGTGGCAAGGTTGGTGTACATATATCCGGGATAGCCTCGTCTGCCGGGAACCTCTTTTCTTGCGGCGGAGACCTCACGCAAGGCATCGGCATAGTTGGTGATATCTGTCATGATAACAAGAACGTGCATGCCAAGATCAAACGCAAGATACTCGGCGGCAGTAAGCGCCATTCTCGGAGTTGCAATACGCTCGATAGCGGGGTCGTTTGCAAGGTTTACAAACATTACCGTTCTGTCAATAGCGCCTGTCTCACGGAAGGACTGCACAAAATAGTCAGACTCTTCGTAGGTGATGCCCATAGCCGCAAATACAACAGCGAACTGCTCGTCCTTGCCCCTTACGGCAGCCTGACGTGCGATCTGCGCTGCAAGCTGCGCATGAGGAAGACCCGAAGCCGAGAAAATCGGCAGCTTCTGACCTCTTACAAGGGTGTTCAGACCGTCAATAGCGGAAACGCCGGTCTGTATGAACTCCTGAGGATAATCACGGGCAGCGGGATTCATGGGTGTGCCGTTGATGTCAAGGCGCTTTTCGGGAATTATAGCCGGACCGTCATCAATAGGATTGCCCAGACCGTCAAAAACTCGTGAAAGCATATCGGAAGAAACCGGCAGCTCCATAGACTTGCCGAGGAAACGAACCTTTGATTCTGCAAGGTTGATACCGGCAGCCGAATCAAAAAGCTGGACAAGAGCGTTTGAGCCGTCTACTTCAAGCACCTGGCAGCGGCGCTTTTCGCCGTTGGGAAGCTCTATCTCGCCAAGCTCGTTATAGGTAACACCGTCTACGTCGCTTATCATCATAAGAGGACCTGCGACCTCTCGTATGGTACGATATTCTTTTGGCATCAGTCCTCACTCCTTTCGATAACGTCCTCGATCTCCTGATCTATTACTGCAGAGATAGTACCGAACTCTGTGTCGATATCGCTCTCCTCAACATATTTGAAACGGCCTATTCTCTCACGGACATCCATTCCCATCAGCAGTTCAATGTCTGCTCCCTTCTTGAGAGCTTCGCAGCTCTTGTCATAAGAAAGAAGGATAGCTCTCATCATAAGCACCTGCTTTTTGAGAGAAGTGTATGTATCAATTGAATCGAATGCGTTCTGGTGCAGATAGTCCTCACGGATAGAACGCGCTGTTTCAAGCTTAAGTCTGTCGCCTGATGAAAGAGCATCCATACCTACGAGGTTTACTATCTCCTGCAGCTCAGCTTCGTCCTGAAGAAGCGACATAAGTCTGCCGCGAAGCTCCATGAAGTCCTCGGAAGCATTTTCCTTGAACCATTTTGTGAGCTGGTCGGTGTAAAGTGAGTAGCTTGTCAGCCAGTTGATAGCCGGGAAGTGTCTTTTGTATGCAAGTGAAGCATCAAGACCCCAGAATACCTTTACGATACGCAGGGTAGCCTGAGAAACAGGCTCGGAAATATCACCGCCGGGAGGCGATACCGCACCGATAACCGAAAGTGCGCCCTCGGTGTCGCCGGTACCGTTTACGATAACACGGCCTGCGCGCTCATAGAACTGCGCAAGACGGCTGCCCAGATATGCGGGATAACCTTCTTCACCGGGCATTTCCTCAAGTCTGCCGGACATTTCTCTGAGAGCCTCTGCCCATCTTGAAGTAGAATCAGCCATGAGAGCCACTGTGTAGCCCATATCTCTGAAATATTCGGCAATGGTTATGCCTGTATAGATAGACGCTTCACGGGCAGCAACGGGCATATCCGATGTATTTGCGATAAGAACTGTACGCTCCATCAAAGAGTTGCCTGTTCTCGGATCCTTCAGCTCCGGGAACTCGTTAAGAACGTCGGTCATCTCATTTCCGCGCTCACCGCAGCCGATATAAACAATGATGTCGGCAGCAGCCCACTTTGCAAGCTGATGCTGAACTACCGTTTTGCCTGAACCGAAGGGTCCGGGAACAGCAGCAACACCGCCCTTTGCTATCGGAAAAAGTGTGTCGATAGTCCTCTGACCAGTTGTAAGAAGAATATCCGGAGAAAGCTTTCTTTTATATGGTCTGCCGATACGGACAGGCCACTTTACTGCCATAGTAACATTGAACTCTTTACCGTCGTTTTCTATAACAGCGATAGTCTCATCTATTGTAAAGTCGCCTTCCTTTACAGATTTAACGGTACCGCTGATCTTGTTGGGTACCATTATCTTGTGAAGAACGGCATTTGTTTCGTTTACAGTACCGATAACATCGCCTGCCTGCACCTTGGCGCCGGGCTTTACACTGGGATTGAAATGCCACTTTTTCTTGTGGTCAAGTGAGGGTACCTCAACTCCTCGTGTAAGGTTGGTGCCTGCCACCTTCATTATCTCGTTCAGAGGACGCTGGATACCGTCGTAAATGGCGCCGATAAGACCGGGGCCAAGCTCAACGGAAAGCGGTACGCCCGTAGACTCGACGACCTCGCCGGGGCCGAGTCCGGAGGTCTCCTCATAGACCTGAATGGAAGCCTTATCGCCGTGCATTTCGATGATCTCGCCGATAAGTCTCTGCTTGCTGACACGGACCACGTCAAACATATTTGCATTTCGCATTCCCTCGGCAATTACCAGAGGTCCTGCTACCTTTGTTATGATTCCGCTTATCAAATTATACACCTCAATTCTTAAAGAGTATATCCGAGCCTACTGCCTGCTCTACAAAACGTGAAAGTCTTTTTACTCCTATGCCTGTGTTGCCCCTTACGCCCGGAATGGGAATGATCGCGGGCACAGGTCTTTCGGCAAGCTTTTCGCGTTCCTTGGCAGAAGCCTCAAAGACCTCTTCCGTCATATATATGATCGCATAATAGTCATTCTCTGCGATCTGTTTGAGAAGCTGCGGTGATGAAGGAGGATCGTCACATATAAACATATCCATTCCTACGGCGCCGAAGCCCTTAACGCTTTCACTGTCGCCGATGACAGCGATACTCTTAGCCATAGATCTCACGCAGCCTTTCTCTTATTTTTTCGGAAGGAGTACCTGTTTTGAGTCCGCCGGCGATTATTATTATCAGCTTGCGCTCATATTCGCAGCCGATGTAATAGCCCATCAGCGGCTCACAGCCCTCGCTTGAGAGCTTGCAGAGTCGTTTTGCAAGACGGATAAGCTGATCCTCCACAAATTTCTCAAATTTTGAGGGCGACTCGGCAAATATACTCATAGCCTTACGGCAATCGTAAGCGTCAAGCTTTTCAAGGTATTTCACCAGATGTGATTCACCGGTGAGCGCCTCCTTGATGACAGCCTGCCTGTCGAAGCCGTCGCACTCGCACAAAGCTCTTTCGTAGAAGTAACCGGGTACTCCCGCTTTGGCTCCCCTGAGCGCTGTCTTTACATTTGCATAGAACACCAATGTGTTGAAATATTCCGCCAGGAACACAGAACCAGACTTTTTGCCCAGAAAGATCAGTCTTTCAAGCACTGCTCTGTCAATGCCGGCGTCGCTCAGCCTTGCGTCCTTGGTTTCGGTAAGGCGCTTATAAGCCTTGTCGGCTGGCTTGCGCAGCCATTCAGGAAAGACGTCGAAACGCCTGTTTTCCACAGCCTTTATCATGTCTTCCTTTTTGATAGTACACGGCTCCATGAGAAGCTGCTCGTACTCTCTGTCGGACATGGTACCCTTGAGCACCGTCTTGAAATTGTGTACATCATTCTGTATAAGAAAGGGTTCAAAAATATTGAAATCCGGCGCAATACTCTTGATGTATTTCCACATTCTGCGGGTATTGCTTTCTACTATCTCGTCTACGGTATCGCCTTCGCCGTAGCCTTTATCCTTGAGGAACCTTATAAGCTCGTCCACACTCTTCAGGGCGAGCATCTGCTCTGCATCGGCTTCGGAGAACATGGTATTCTCTCTCGCACGAACAGAGCCGATGGAAAATTCATACGATAAAGCCATATAATTCCTCCTCAATCCTTAAAAAGCTCACGGTTGATAAGATCCTCAACAGCCTCTCTCTTTTCGGCAATAACGGAAGCAAATGCCATATTGTCCTCGATATCGCCGTTTTTAAGTATAAATCCGCTGTCGATGCTGTTGTCGGGCTCCTTGCTGAGACGGGCTGTAATGCCGCAGTCTGCAAGCTTTTTTTCAAAGTCCTTGGGCGCCCTTGCAAGATCCTTCTCACAAAGGAATACGATACCCGACTTTTTTCCGAGAGTAGCAGCTAACTTATAGATAAGCTCAAAGTATTCTTCCGCAGGAAGCTCCTTCATATAGCAAAGAACCTCATCAACAGCCTTGTCGATCTCTTCGCGCTTTGCCTTGAGGATGATATTCCTCTTTTCAAGGTCTATCCTGCTCTTGCCGGACTTTGTAAGTCTGGCAGTCTGCTCAGCCTTTTTGATCTCAGCCTTCTGCCTGATCTCATAAGCGGCTGACTGACCCTTGGAGATGATCTTGTCGCAGTCCGCCTTGGACTTTTCCTTGATCTCCATTATATTGCGTTCACTGTCCGCTTTGATGGAGGACAGTATTTTTTCACCGCTGCTCATAACACTTCCCACCTTTGTATGGTCTTCATTGAATCAGATCCTGCCGCAGTTCATCAGAACTTGAGGTTAGGAACAGAAATTACAACGAGAAGTGATACGATGAAGGCAAGAAGAGCATAGATCTCAACGAGTGTGATGGATACCATTGCCTTTGAGAAGTTCTTTTCGTCCTTGGCTGTCATGGTGATGCCGGAAACGGCAGCCTTGCCCTGTGCAAAACCGGAGATCATGCCGCCGAAGCCGATGGCAACAGAAGCAGCGAGGAAAGCAAAGCCCTGACCGAGTGAAGGCATATCGCCGCCGAGAACGCCGCAGTTGATGAGTACCAGGAAGCCTACGATGAAGCCGTAAAGGCCCTGTGTACCGGGAAGAAGCGTAAGAACGAGCATCTTACCGAACTTGGAGGAGTCCTCAGAGAGAACGCCCATTGCTGTCTGAGCTGCGCTGCCTACGCCCTTTGCCGAGCCGATGCCTGCAAACACTGTTGCTATAGCTGCTGCAAGAATTGCCAAAAACATACCCATTATTCCGTCCATATTTATTTACCTCCGTTTATTGGAACTTTGTCCTTAATCATCATTACTGCCCTTTGTTCTGAAATATTTGCTCTTTGTGGAGAACGGCACGAAGGGCTTGCCGCCGCCCTCATAGAATTTGCTGAACATTTCAACGTACTGGAGTCTCATGGTGTGTACATAAGAGCCCAGAGCATTAAGCCCGATAGTAATGGCATGACCTGCAAGGAAAATAACTATCATGCAGATGATACCGAAAATGCTTGTACCGAAGAGCTTTGACAGCATATTGAACACCTGCGCCATAACTCCTGTGGTAAGACCAAGCGCAAGAAGTCTTGAATAGCTGAGAAGGTCGCTTATGTAGGAGGTGATGTCATAAAGAGAAGCAACACCGCCGATAAGCTTGCCGAAAATGCCCTTCTTGCCTCTGCCCTGCGTAAGCACCAGACCGACTGCGCTTGCAGCGGCAATGCCTGCGCCTATGTAAATGACCGTCTGTGAAACTGCCATGCCCACTGCAAGAACTGCAAATCCGGCAAGCATGAGCATCCATAACCCTGTATCGAAAAAGGCTTTTGCATACTCCTTCTGTTTAAGGCACACATAGAATTTGCAGCCCATGCCGACAAGTATATGCACAAGACCCAGTGCTATCGACATTATCATTATCATCAATGCGTCCTTCTGGGTATCGAGCGTCGGCCATGGCAAAAGCTCTTTCATGGTTATTTCGCTGCCGGTGAACATATTGTAGAACATAGCGGGAGCATCACCGAATATGCTTCCGAAAACCAGTCCCCAGAAAACGGTGGCAACACCGCAGTACTGGAAAAGCTTCAGATTGTTCCTCATTCGCTTATCGGGCTTGAACAGCTTTATGCAAAGCCCGGTAGCTATTATCATAAGCAGACCGTAGCCTGCATCGGAGAACATCATTCCGAAGAAGAAATAGAAGAAAAACGCCAGCAGCGGTGTCGGGTCGATGTCTCCGTGAGAGGGAGTCGAATACATAGTGACAATGCTTTCTGCAGGCTGCGCGAATCTGTTGTTTTTGAGCTTTACAGGGGCATCCTCACCGGCATCGTCAAACTCCACCACGCAGGATTGTACCCTGCTGCACACAGCTTCAAGCTTGTCGCAGTCCTCTTCAGGAATATAACCGTTAAGCACGAATATATGCTTTGTCTGGTCAAGCTCTGCAAGAACCTGGTATTTTTCTATCCTCAGATTGAAATAATCCTGTGTTTCGCAAATGTTTTCGCGATATTTCGCAAATGCTGCGATATCCGCCTTTGCGTCCTCGTCCTTGTTCTCGATCTCCTCGCTTTTGTCCATAAGTCTCTGCGCCTTCACAGACGGGGTACGGCTTGTCGGGTTAAGCGGCTGAGAAAAACCGATAGTACGCAGTGCCTTTTCCGCATCATCCCTTTGCTTTTTGGGAGCGAACAGTGTAAGGCAGGTAAGATTTGAGGATGAATAGAGTATCTCGAACTCAAAAACAAGCTCCGGACACTCTGCTGCAAGAGCTTCTGAAAGGGTCTTGTCATCGTACAGTCTTGGAAGAGAGCCAATAAGAACAGCCGTAGTTGCGGTGTCCTTTGTATTCAGCGGGATATCCAGCTTCTTCCAAGGTTCAAGCTGAGCAAGAGACGTTCTTATACGCACCTGTTCAGCCGCATAATCAGCCCTTTGCTTATCAAGCTTGCATATCTTCTGACAGATACCTATGACCTTTGCAGAATCAGAGGCTATCCTGCCGATCTCATCGGGGTCTATTTCTTTGCGCCCCTTAAAGCTTGCGAGCATGCCCTTTTTCTCAGGTTCGACCTTATTGAGTATTTTAAGAGCCTGTTCGGTAAGCTCGGCATTTCTCTCGAACTGCTTGATCTGCGCGGAGGTATCCATGCGTGTAAAGCCGTCCTCCTCCTTCCTGCCCTTCTGGACCATCACAAGAGCGCTGTCCTGAAGGTGTTCAAGCAGACGTTTTCTGTCCTTTTTGAGAGCGATTATCCTTACCGCTTTCATTTTTAGCTTTGCCAAATGTTTATCACCACACTTTTATTGTTTTTTCAGGGAAATTCATCCCTTTGCGTTTGCCGTAAGCATATCCACAACGAGTTTTTTCACTCTGTCAATATTCTTTGCGGCATTACCGGAGATCTCTGAGCATTGCACCTGAGCCTGTACCCGTGCTCT
This sequence comes from uncultured Ruminococcus sp., assembly GCA_902796475.1. GTDB lineage: Bacteria > Bacillota > Clostridia > Oscillospirales > Acutalibacteraceae > UBA1213. The sequence goes on along the minus strand of CADBPE010000073.1, from coordinate 4,949 downwards.
TTGGAGCTCCGCCTCTGTGCTTTTTCCGAGCGCCTTCTCGTTGTCGGAAAGCATTTTCTCGGATTGTCGCTGTGCATCTGCCACAAGAGAAGCCGCCTGTTCCCTGGCCTTCTGCTTGTCGGCTTCCGCCTGCTTCTTTGCTTCGGCTTCCTTCGCAGAACATTCCTCCTCTGCTTCGAGTACAGCCTTTAGCATTTCACTTGCCATCAGTTTGTCTCCTTTATTGTAAAATTAAGCACAACATATAGTTGCCCCATTAAATTAAACCATATATAAAGAAAAAAATCAATCAATTTTTATTTGTTTACAGGAAATCAATTTTGTCCGGCAGGTTATTCGGGGAAGTCCTTAAGTGTTTCGCTGCCGGTGCCGGATTACTCTTTGAAAAATTTGGACTCTAAGAAGTATATTTCTCTCCAAAAGCCGGATCAGGTGCAGCAAGCTTGCCTCCGGTGGAGACTCGCGCCGCTTAAAACCTGCAAACCTTTAAAAAGGCTTGAAGCGAAACTTTTGCGTTTTTTCTATTGATTTCCGTGTTATCCGGCTCGCTGAAGCGCGCAAAAAAAGCCGCAAATTTCTTTACGGCTCCTTCATTGTATGTATTATATTTCTCCGGTATCGCTTTCGGTATCTTCCGCAGCGTCCTCCGGAGTTTCTTCCGTATTCTGTATCAGACGCTTTGTTACGGAAAGACCGTCATAGCACAGCTTATACTGTATCCTGCCCTTCATCTTCTTATCGCATACAGGACAGTACAGATCCGCATAAAACGACTTGTTGCGCGACTTCCAGCCATTCTTTACTTCGCATTTTGAAGAACACACATCGCAGAGAATAAACATATCATCATTGTTTATGAGCGGATTGTTGATATCGTAAATATAAGTGCTGTGAAAGTTAAGACGGGCATAAAATTCGTCGTCCACGATACGGATGTATTTTGCAAACCTTTCGGCATCATAAAGCTTTTTGAGAATACGCGCAGTGAGAATACTGTCGCCTACTGCGCGGTGCAGCGGAACATCATCGGATCTGATATCGAGCATATCGGCGGCAGTCTGAAGAGCAAGCTGGTTCTTGCCCGAACCGATAACATCCTGGCAGTAAGCCTGAACGTCAGCGTACCTTTTAAGGAAAGGGATCTTAGGCGAACGGTTGTAGTATTCGCAGTTTGCCTCAAGAGCGCTGAGATCGCTGGTGCTCCAGCTCATTATCACACAGCCGTCGGTGAACTTTCTGAACTTGCTGATCGCATAGTTGAATGTCGCACCATGAATAAGATCTTCATTTGTGAGCTGAGTAAGCTCCTTTACCTTTGAGTTGAGCCTTTTGGTTATCTCCGGACGAATGAATATTGAGAACTGACCGATAGTCTCCATTTGCTCGTTGACCTTGACGGCGCCCAGCTCAATTATCTCGTTAATAAATTTTTTTGTTTTTTTGCAGTAACCGCTGTTCCATTCAAGGTCAAAAATAACAAAATCCATAATCAGTTGCCCCTGCTCTGTGCTTTAAGACGTTGTTCCTTGTTAAGTATCATTTTGCGCATGCGTATCGAGCTGGGAGTTACCTCCACAAGCTCATCATCGGCAATAAATTCAAGAGACTGCTCCAGACTGAGTATTGTAGGCGGCGTAAGCTTGAGCGCATCGTCAGAGCCTGAAGCACGGGTATTTGTCATGTGCTTCTTCTTGCACACGTTAACTACCATGTCTTCATTCTTGGGATTAGCGCCAATGACCATGCCCTCGTAAACCTCTACGCCCGGACCAATAAAGAGTCTGCCTCTTTCCTGAGCGGCAAACAGACCGTAAGCCGTACTCTCGCCTGTTTCGTGAACGATGAGCGAGCCTTGCAGACGTGACTGGATATCTCCCTTGTATTCCTCATAGCCGTCAAAAATATGGTTCATTATACCGTTGCCGTTTGTATCTGTCATAAACTCCGAACGGTAGCCCATAAGACCTCTTGCGGGTATCTTGAATTCAATGTGCGTAACGCCGGACTCACGGGTACCCATGTTAAGCAGTTCGGCTTTACGCGGACCGAGCTTTTCCATAATGGCGCCAACATAGCTGTCGGGCACCTCAATCATAAGCAGCTCTATCGGTTCGCAGAGCTTGCCGTCGATCTCTTTCATAATTACCTTCGGGCGGGATACCTGAAACTCGAAATTCTGACGGCGCATAGTTTCTATCAATATAGAAAGATGCAGCTCGCCCCTTCCGCTTACCTTAAAGGTATCTGCGGAATCGGTCTCTTCAACACGCATAGCCACGTTTGTCTCGACCTCTTTGAAGAGCCTTTCACGAATGTTTCTTGACGTGACATACTTTCCCTCTCTGCCGGCAAAGGGACTGTTGTTTACCATAAAGAGCATTGAAACTGTCGGCTCGTCTATCTTTACAAACGGAAGCGCCTCCTGATGCTCGGGATCACAGGCGGTTTCTCCGATGTTAAGGTCGGTAATGCCCGAAACAGCTACGATATCGCCAAGCGAAGCGCTTTCGGCTTCTACCCTTTTCAGTCCCTCAAACTGATAAAGCCTTGTTATTTTAGCATTTTTCCTGCTTCCGTCATTGTGGCACAGAACCACGTTCTGACCCACCTTGCAGCTTCCGCGCTCTACTCTGCCTATTCCTATCCTGCCGACATATTCATCATAGTCAACATTGGAAAAAAGCAGCTGGAGCGGTCCGTTCATATCTCCCTCGGGAGCCGGGATCTCTTCAAGTATCTTTTCAAAGAGAGGCTTCATATCCGTACCCTGCTTATGCGGGTCAAGTGAAGCATAGCCGTCTCTTGCAGAAGCGTACACGACAGGGAAATCAAGCTGATCCTCGTCTGCGCCCAGTTCTATAAAGAGGTCAAGCACCTCGTCAATGACCTCATCCGGTCTGGCGCCGGGACGGTCGATCTTATTAACAACGACAAGCGGTTTCTTGCCCAGACCGAGAGCCTTTTTCAGCACGAATCTTGTCTGCGGCATACAGCCCTCAAAGGCGTCTACAAGCAGCAGAACGCCGTCAACCATCATAAGGATACGCTCGACCTCGCCGCCGAAATCAGCGTGTCCGGGAGTATCAACGATGTTGATCTTGGTACCATTGTACATAACTGCAGTGTTTTTAGAAAGAATGGTGATTCCTCTTTCTCTTTCCAGATCGTTTGAGTCCATCACTCTTTCTGCGACAGCCTCGTTATCCCTGAAAATACCGCTTTGCCTCAGAAGCTGATCTACAAGTGTCGTCTTGCCGTGGTCAACGTGTGCGATAATGGCTATGTTCCTCAAATTTTCTCTCTTATCCATCCGTATCCCTCTTTTTTTACAGTTTCCATAACTGTAAGCATTAGTAAAGCAATAATTAACTGAGTTATTATATCATATTTTATCATTAAGGACAATAAAATAATAAAAAATACTGAATTTCTGCAAAAAGACCTAAAAAAAGCTCCCCAAAACCGTTAGTTTTAGGGAGTTTTTTATTAAGCTATTTCAGGAAAGCTTTTGCAGATCTGTAAAGGTGATTACCTTGACTTTCTTGACTTTCTTGAAACAAAGATAGCTGCAACTGCTGCGCCTGAGATCAGAACGAGAACGATAGCAACTGTTGTGTTGGTGCTGTCGCCTGTCTTAATGTCGTCGCCGCCGGGAGTTACCTTGCTTGTGTCGCCGGACTGTGAAGTCTGTGAAGTCTGTGAAGTCTCAGATGTCTGTGAATTCTCGTCATCTGCAGGAGGAGCATAGTTGCCGTCCTTGCCGGTGTTGACAAATATCATATCCGGAAGCTCGCTGTCATCGCCGCCGCCTCTGTACATATAGGTGATGTACCAATCTTCTACATCATCGCCATCGGTAACAAGAGCTACAGTAAATGTGGTCTTCTTCTCTACCTTGACCTTGATGTTTGTCTGGCTGTTGTAGGTTCTCTCATAGTCAGCCTCATAAACGCCCCAGCTGTCATCCCATGCGTTGTTTGCGCGAACCTTGAACTCATAAGCGCCGGGCTCAACTGTGAACTTGCCCTCATAACCGCCTTCAACAGCAGTCATTTCGATATCGCTTGCCCAGTCAGTCATAGAACCGATGATCGAGTATGTATTTTCATCAGCAGGCTCAACATAGCCCTGAGTAAGGATCATACCGGAAATTCTCGGAACATCAACTGTGCCGGAAACCATTGCAAGAGCTTCGGTTCCTGCCTTTTCGTCATTTACATAAACTGTCCACTCGCCTTCGGGAAGTTCAAGAGTCTGAGCCTCTGCGTTGGGGTTGTAAACAACGAGGATCTTTTCTGCTGTTTCGCCCTTCTGACCGCCGTCAAGAACGAATGCTGCAAGACCGGTCTTGTTGTTGGACTGATAAGATGTGAACTTAGCCTCGATCTCTTCTGCTGTTGACATTCTGAGAGCTGCATGAGCCTTACGGAATGCGATAAGACCCTTGTAGTAGTTGTAAACATCAGAATATGCAGAAATTCTTGAATAGTCAAGCTCGTTTACAGAATCGGGAGATGCATAGCTGTTGTGCTCAAAGGTACCGTCAGCCTTTGTCTTTGTTCTGAGGAATTCCTCACCGCTCATCATGAAGGGAACGCCCTGTGCAGTGTGAATGATAAGAGCTGCCAGATTGTTCTGACGGATCTGATCTGCCTCGCTGTCATCACCGTTTGAGGATCTGATCTTGTCCCAAAGAGTGAGGTTGTCGTGGCAGTCTGCATAGTTGATTATCTGTGTGGGTGAAGGACACCATTTCTTGGTGTACTGAACTGTATTAATGATAGCCTTTGCATGCTTGGGATCGCCGTTTACATAACCCTTTTCGGTAGCATCGAATACGCTGCCCTTGATCATGTCGCGGATAGTATCGCTGAAGTATGCAACACCGGGTGTGAGAGCTGCATGAGCCTTACGGAATGCGATAAGACCCTTGTAGTAGTTGTAAACAT
>CADBPE010000072.1 GCA_902796475.1 uncultured Ruminococcus sp. | reverse complement strand
GGCAGCGAGTCAGTGGGACTTTTAGAAAAAAGTCCCCCCGACACCCCCGAAAACCGTGTTTATTCCTTTGTTAGTTTCACGGATTCAGGTTAGATCTAAAAATCGCTAAAGCGCAAAAAAAATCGCGCCCGACAAAATGTCGAACGCGAAATTGGGTGCGGCGGCTCGCCGCTGGTGGAAGCGAGGGGAGTCGAACCCCTGTCCAAAAAGCACTTACTGCGGTTTTCTCCGAGCGCAGCTGTCGTATTGGGATTCCCCCATCACAGCGTCCGACAGCGGACTCTGTGCCTCGGTAGCCTTTAATTCATGACAAAGGGCAAGACAAACCTTTGTTCACGTTCACCACTGATCGACGCCCTCATGAGACCGTGGTGCTTCTCATGAGAACGACCGCTGCTAATTAAGCAGCGATAGCAACAGGATATTTTCTGTCGTTTATTTTTATGCCTGCGGATTTTATAGCGGTTCCACAGCGCCGCTGCTCGCTTGCCGCAGCTCACACTCCCTGTCGAAACCTTTACGCTCCCGTATATATCCCGATCCGAAACTCCGGACCGGACAGTTCGTATGCGCTGATAATATTTGATGATCTTACAGCTCAGAACTCTTAACAAGTATCATATCAGCAAAAGCGCCGGAAGTCAATACTGAATCATTGATTTTTCGCCTTGACAGCTCTTTCAATGTCACGCTTAGCGCTCTTTGCAGCCATATCTGCCCGCTTATCGTACAGCTTCTTGCCCTTGCACAAGCCTAACTGCAGCTTTACCCTTGATCCCTTGAAATACAGCGAAAGCGGTATCAAAGACAGCCCGTCCTGCTTTACCTGACCAAGCAGACGCATTATCTCACGCCTGTGCATAAGCAGCTTCCTTACACGCAGCGGATCCTTATTAAATATATTTCCCTGTTCATAAGGACTGATGTGCATACCCTTTACAAAAAGTTCTCCCTTTTCGATGGAGCACCATGCGTCCTTCAGGTTCACTCTGCCTTGTCTTATGGACTTGACCTCAGTGCCGCAAAGCTCTATGCCCGCCTCGAAGCTCTCGATGACAAAGTATTCATGGTATGCTTTTTTGTTCTGCGCAATGGTTTTAAAAGATTCCTTTGCCATCATGCTTCTCCTTCTTAATAAATATGATAAAATATATCAGGGCATGACCCGTAAAGATCATGCCTTAACGATCAGTATTCACATATCAAGCCTTGAGCTAAGCGCCCTTGCAAGGGTCACTTCATCGGAATATTCGATATTTCCGCCCGCCGGCAGACCCGTAGCAAGCCTTGTAACACGAATGCCGAGCGGCTTTATCAGCTTTGCAATATACGAAGCCGTTGTTTCGCCGCCGAGAGTAGCGTTGGTAGCCATCACTACCTCCCTTACAGTGCCGTCGTTCAGTCTTGCCATAAGCTCTTTTATTTTCAGCATATCCGGAAAAACGCCCTTCATCGGAGAAAGCACTCCCTGAAGAACATGGTATAATCCGAAATATTCCTGTGTCCCTTCAATGACCGAAACGTCCCTGAAACTCTCGACCACGCATATTACCGAACGGTCACGGGTCTCGTCCGCACAAACCGGACAAAGCTCTTTATCCGTAAGATTACAGCACACCGGACAGTAGTGGATATTCTTATGTGCGTCGGTTATGGCGTTTGCGAATTTCTCAGCTTCCGCCTCGGGCAGAGTAAGAACATGATATGCAAGCCTTGAAGCTGTTTTGTGGCCTATGCCGGGCAGCCGCTCGAACTGCTCGGTGAGCTTTTCAAGCGGCGCCAGAATATATTTTGCCATGATCAGAACAGGCCGGGCACGTTAAGTCCGCCTGATATCTTATCCATTGTTGAAGCCTTCTCGTCTCTTGCCTCTCTGATAGCCTCGTTTACGGCTGCGATAACAAGATCGGAAAGCATCTCGATATCCTCAGGATCAACAACGTCCTTGCTGATCTCCAGAGACTTGATCTCAAGAGCGCCTGTTACGACTGCCGTAACCTGACCGCCGCCTGCTGTTGCAGTATACTCCTTCTGCTCAAGCTCCTTGCTTGCCTCGTCCATTTCCTCCTGCATCTTCTGAGCCTGACGCGCAAGCTGCTGAATGTTCTGCTGACCTCCGCCGTTGTTAAAGCCCTTGGGTAATCTTGCTTTCATTTTGTCGTCCTCCGTTAAATTTATGATTTGCGGTTTACCCGCACCTTCGGCGCTGCATTGTATGTCAGCACCGGATATAAACGCCCTGAGCGCTGCGTTATTCACCCGAAACGGGTATACCCGCATTTTTCAGGTCATTCACAAGCTGCATAAGAGCGTCGTCTGTCTTTTTTTCATCGGGATATGAATATCGTCCGAGGCTGTAATTCTTGCCTGTCACCTTCATTATGGCGGCCTTCATCTTCTCTCTGTTCTGCTGAAGCCTGAGCAGCTCAAAGCATATATCCCTGTCGGAATCCACCAGGACAAACCTGCCGCTGATAAAAGCGCGGCTGCCCTCAAACCCCGAAGAAAGCGCCTTGGAGCTTCTTGATATTTCTTCAAGCACCTCCGGCCACTGCTCCATTGGAACAGCGTTTTCTCTCAGCTTGGCCATTTCCTCAGTAGAAGGCTTTTTCGGCTGAGGAAGCACAGCGCCCGAAGCAGGTCTTTGAACGCCTGATGCCGCGATGGCTCCGGGATTGCTGATGATTCTCGACAGCGTATCCTCAAGAGCAGCCACCTTTTTCTCCAGCGCCGAAATATCCGGACTTTTGCTTTCGGAGCAAAGATGCACCACTGTCATTTCCATCTCGATACGCCTGTTCACGCCGTGAAGCATACGGTCATAAGCGCTCTGAAGCTTATCTATTGATGAAATAATAAAATGCAGCTGCAGCTTTGAAGCCTGTTCTGATGTTTTTTTAAGGTCGTCCTCCGACATTACCAGAACGCTTTCGGGCTGTTTCATGGTCTTTATGAGCATCATGGCTCTGAAATGCTCCACAAGCTCCTCACAAAGCCTTGCCATATCCTTTGAGCTGCGGTGAAGCTCGTCTATCAGATCAATAGCTCCTGCGGCGTCCTTATTCAGTATGCAGTCGCAAATTGCGATAAGACTGCTCTTATCCGCAAGACCGGCAGTTCTGCGAACCAGTTCTTCGGTTATATGCTCGCTCTGACCCATAGCCTGATCAAGCAGAGAAAGCGAATCTCTCATAGCTCCGTCGGCAATGCCCGCAATAAGCAGCGCTGCCTCACGGTCTATGGTGCAGCCCTCCTGAGAGCATACATATTCAAGCCGCTGAGCAATATCCAAAGGAGATATCCTGTGGAAATCAAACCTCTGACACCTTGACATGATGGTGGCGGGCAGCTTGTGTACCTCTGTGGTGGCAAGTATGAAGATCACATGTGCAGGCGGTTCTTCAAGCGTTTTGAGAAGTGCATTGAATGCGCCGATAGACAGCATGTGTACCTCGTCGATGATATAGACTCTGTATTTTGCGTTTGCCGGTGTAAAATCCGCCTCCTCACGGAGCATACGGATATCATCTACGCCGTTGTTGCTTGCTGCGTCAATTTCCACAACGTCCATGATACTTCCGTCGTCTATTCCCCTGCATATCTCACATTCGCAGCAAGGGTCGCCGTCTGTCGGAGACAGGCAGTTTACAGCCTTTGAAAGTATCTTTGAACAGGTAGTTTTACCGGTGCCTCTTGAACCTGTGAAAAGATAGGCATGTGCAAGTCTGTTGAATTTGATCTCATTTCTGAGTGTATCCGTGACCTGCGGCTGACCTATAACGTCAGCAAATACTCTGGGACGATATTTCCTGTATAAAACCCTATACATTTTATCACGTCCCTTCGTAAAAAATTGTGCATTACGCAAAACAGCTAAAAAAATAAAGACAGCCCGTAAAAACGGTTTGTCATTCCCTTGAATATACGGCCGGACAGACTGACTGTATCGCACAGTGCAAGACGCTTAATGCTGCTCGGTTCCCCGCCTGACATGGTTCACGGTGCCCCGTCGTACAGCGCCTGCCCGACCGCATATTCAAGGGTATGACTCTGTCTTGTAACATCAGCATACCCATTATACTATATATGATTCAAAAAATCAACAGTTATTTTTATTTTTTTAAATGCGGAGTTTTGGAAGGTTTTTGAAGGCGCTTTATCTTGTGCTGCCTTACGGTTGGTGTTTTGGCTGACTTATGGCAGGTGTTTTTGCTGCCTTGCGGCTGGTGTTTTTGCTGCCTTACGGCTGGTGTTTTTGCTGCCTTGCGGCTGGTGTTTTTGCTGCCTTGCGGCTGGTGTTTTTGCTGCCTTGCGG
>CADBPE010000071.1 GCA_902796475.1 uncultured Ruminococcus sp. | reverse complement strand
TGGAAAGAGGTCTGAGCTTCCTTGAATTCAACTACATGATAATGCAGAGCTACGACTTCCTTTCACTGTACCAGCGCTTCGGCTGCAATCTGCAGTTCGGCGGCGATGACCAGTGGAGCAATATGCTTGGCGGTACCGAGCTTATCAGAAGAAAGCTTGGCAAGGACGCTTACGCAATGACCATAAATCTGCTGCTCAATTCCGAGGGCAAGAAAATGGGCAAGACCGAAAAGGGCGCAGTATGGCTCGACGCCGAAAAGACAAGTCCTTTCGATTTCTTCCAGTACTGGAGAAATGTTGCGGACGATGACGTTATAAAGTGTCTGAAAATGCTCACCTTCCTGCCCATGAGCGAGATAAACGAGCTTGCAAAGCTTGAGGGCAGCGGACTTAACAAGGCTAAGGAGATACTTGCTTACGAGCTGACAAAGCTTGTTCACGGTGAAGCCGAGGCTGAAAAGGCGCTTGAAGGCGCAAGGGCTCTCTTCGGCAGCAAGTCCGATACCGACAATATGCCCTCTACCGAGATCAGCGGCGGGCTTTTCAATAACGGCGCAATAGCTCTGGTCGATCTTGTTGTCGAAACAAAGCTTGCTCCTTCAAAGGGCGAAGCAAGAAGGCTTATCCAGCAGGGCGGTATCTCTGTTGACGATGAGAAGATGACCGATATGAAGGGCGAGATCGCAGCGTCAGCCTTTGAAAAGGGCTATGTTGTTATCAAAAAGGGCAAGAAGGTATTCCATAAGGTCATACTGAAATAATACAGAACGGAGAGTATGCGAAATGGCTCAGTCAGAAAACAATGTAAAAAAGCCTCTCGGCAGACGTGAGGAAAGACAGCAGGCGTTTGATCTCGTTTTCGAGCGGCTTTTCCGTGACGACAGCGCCGAGGAGGTGTTCGAGGACGCCGTAAACGCCAGAGGCGAGGAGATAAGCGGCTATGCCCGGACTATCGTTAAGGGTGTGGAGGAGCATATCGACGAGATAGACAAGGTCATAGAAGAAAACCTGAAGGGCTGGAAGAAGAACAGGATATCAAAGATCTCGCTGACCATACTTCGCATAGCCGTTTTTGAGATGCTTTACGTTAAGGATGTGCCGGTGAGCGTTTCAATAAATGAAGCGGTGGAGCTGGCGAAGAATTATGCCACAGAAACAGACGGCTCCTTTGTAAACGGCGTGCTCGGCTCTGTCGCCAAAAAGACAGGGAAAAGCGGTGAAAGCTGATGCCCGTTTTTCTTGGAATAGACACCAGCAACTATACTACGTCCACAGCGCTGTATGACAGTGAAAGCGGTATCGTCCAGCGAAAGAAGCTGCTGCCCGTTAAAAGCGGAGAGCGCGGTCTCAGACAAAGCGATGCTGTTTTTCATCATACTCAGCAGCTTCCGCAGATGATGGAGGAGCTTCTTTCGGGCTTTGACGGAAAAATAGATGCAGTCGGCGTTTCCTCCCGTCCAAGAGATGTGGAGGGTTCATACATGCCATGCTTTACGGTGGGACTTTCGGCAGCACGATGTCTTTCGGCTGCCATGAAGGTGCCGCTTTACACGTTTTCGCACCAGAGCGGACATATTGCTGCAGCGGCTTATTCTGCGGGCAATACGCAGCTGCTTTCGGAAAGATTCCTTGCGTTCCATGTTTCGGGCGGCACTACCGAGGCTGTTCTTGTGAGTCCCGATAAAGAGATGATCTTTCGTACCGATATCGCCGCCGGGACTCTTGATCTCAACGCAGGTCAGCTTATCGACAGGGTGGGCGTCATGATGGGGCTGGATTTTCCGTGTGGACGTGAACTTGAAAAGCTTGCTTCGGCGTGTACCGTCAGACAAAAGGGCAGGGCGACTCTCAAGGGCTGCGACTGCTGCCTTTCAGGCGCCGAAAATCTATGCAGAAGGGCATATGAGGATGGAGCTTCCAAAGAGGAGGTCGCTGCTCTGTGCCTTGCCTGCGTGGAAAAAACTCTCTGCGCTATGAGAGATGCTTTGCTTGAAAAGCATGGTGAAATGCCTGTGCTTTTTGCCGGAGGGGTAATGTCAAACAGGCTTATGCGGGAAAAGCTCTCGCAGGGATGCATGGCTTATTTTGCGGAGCCTGAATTTTCTGCGGATAATGCTGCGGGAATAGCATATCTATGTGGAGTAAAACACAATAATAAAGCGGGTTCGTGCTGACGAGCCTGCGCGATAAACAGAAAAGGAGAATTGTGATGGGTAGATTATTCGGTACAGACGGCGCCAGAGGCATAGCTAATACAGAGCTTACCTGTGAGCTTGCAATGAATATCGGCAGAGCTGCCGCAATGGTACTCACCGAAAACTGCGAAAACACTCACCCGAAAATACTTATCGGCAAGGATACAAGACGTTCTTCCTATATGCTTGAAGGCGCTCTTACAGCCGGTCTTTGCTCTATCGGCGCAGATGTTGTGCTGCTTGGCGCAGTGCCTACTCCTGCGGTGGCTTATCTTATCAAAAAGTATCAGGCAGATGCGGGTATAATGATCTCCGCATCGCATAACCCATTTGAGTACAACGGCATAAAGATATTCTCAAGCGACGGCTACAAACTGCCCGATGCTCTTGAAGCCGAGATAGAATCCATTGTTATCGACAAGTCGAAGCCCTTCTTCAAGCCGGTCGGCGATGGTCTTGGACGTGTGAGCAGGGCTTTAAGCGCAAAAGAGGATTATATCGAGCACATTATTGGAACAGTCCCTTATCGTCTTGACGGAATGAGAATAGCCGTTGACTGCTCCAACGGTTCTGCGTCAAGCACTGCCGAGACACTTTTCACCAGACTGGGCGCAGAATGTCACATGCTTGCAGACCAGCCGGACGGCACCAATATCAACAAGGACTGCGGCTCCACGCATCTTGAAAATCTGCAGAAATACGTTGTTGAAAACGCTCTTGATCTTGGCATTGCTTTTGACGGCGATGCAGACAGATGTCTTGCGGTTGATGAAAAAGGCAATGTTATCGACGGCGATTTCATAATGGCTATCTGCGCGCTTGATCTTGCTTCACGCAATAAGCTCAAGAGGAAAACGGCAGTCGGCACAGTAATGTCAAATATGGGATTCAGCCGTTTCTGCAGCGACAACGGTCTGAACTTCGTTTCTACTGACGTTGGCGACAGGTATGTTCTGGAGGCTATGCTCCGTGAGGGCTACAATTTCGGCGGCGAGCAGTCGGGACATGTCATTTTCCTTGACTATGCGACCACAGGCGACGGTCAGCTTACCGCTGCGCAGCTTCTCAGCCTTGTAAACAGACGCAGCGCAAAGCTTTCAAGTATTGCTACCCTTATGACGAAATACCCGCAGGTACTCATAAACGTGAAGGTCACCAATGAGGGCAAGCTGCACTTCTTCACCAATCAGGCTATCAAGAACAAGATCGAGGAGGTAAAGCAGCAGCTCGGCAATGACGGAAGGATACTTGTAAGACTTTCCGGTACGGAGCCTCTTGTAAGAGTAATGCTTGAGGGACTTGATAAGGAGCTTATCAACAGACTTGCTCAGGAAACTGCCGATCTCATAAAGGAAAAAATAGGTATCTGACATTTTCTTGCGACGGGCGCACATTTTTGGAAATGTGTGCCTGTTTTTTTGTGCAGAGATCGTCTTGCCGCTGCTGGACAAAAAGCTGAAGTATTTCTGAAAACAGCAGATAATACCGCCTTAGCGCTGTTGGATAAAGTGTAAGAAAGATGATCTGTTCGATGAGTTTGCAGGCGTTATCGATAATGATCCCTTATAGCGGCGGCGAAGGCTGCCTGCTGAACGGGTGACTTTGATTGTATAAAATGCACAAAAATCAAAAAATTCATTTTCGGAAATTTTACCTCTGTTCGCTAACTTTTTTATCCCGATTGTGCTATAATAAATTCAGTAAACTTTTGAAGGGAGCATGTTTATGGCTAATGTTGATCTGTCGATTATTATTCCTTCAAAAAATAATAACAGTCATATTTCTGAGATAATAAAGCGCATCTCTGCGGAGCTGTCCGAGCTTGAGGTGGAGTTTATCGTTATAGATATGAATTCTTCCGATAACAGCATTATCTGGGCGCTGGAGGAGATCAAGAAAAACGATCTGAGAGGCTGCGTTATCCAGAGCGGCGGCGGCACCATAAGTTCTGCGCTGAATACCGGCATTTATAAGTCGGACGGAAAGTATATCACCTTTGTCTATCCGAGCAGACTTTATAAGAATTACTTTAGTGAGTATCTCAAAACCGCAGATGAACACGCTGCGGATTTCGTGTTTGCGGTGCCTTCGCAGATAAACGATACGGAGAATACTGTCTGCTGCAGCGGCGATAAGGTCGATCCTGAGAAGCTCATGCTGGAGCTTATCCATTCAAGGGTATACTTTGACTTTACCGCTGTTATGCTCAAAAGGGAATATCTGCTGAGGAACCACATAAAATTTTACGAGGACTGCAATTTTGGCTATGTTGAGGCGTTTATTTATAATGTGCTGCTTTACGGGCCGCAGATAGCCTGCGCGGACATCAAGCTTGAAAAAGATCCCGGCAGCGTTCTTGTTGAAAGCACGCCCGAAAATGTGAACTGTTACGAAAGGATAGACGTGATGCTGAAGGTCTACGAGCGCATAAAGCTGCTGCGCCGAGATGATCCGACGCTGACAGAGCTGTTTGAGGGTCAGAAGCTGCCATCGGTCGTGCTTTCGGTGGTAGACATACTTCTTAAACAGGGTTTTTCCTATCAGACAGTAAAGCGTTCGTTGAAACAGAAAGGTTATTCACAGTATCTAAAGGTCAACCGCCGGACGTCTTCGGAGCTGAAAAAGAAGATATTCCGCTGGAATATGATTCCATGGACATACGGCAAGAGCTGATAAAGGTCATTGCACACGGG
>CADBPE010000070.1 GCA_902796475.1 uncultured Ruminococcus sp. | reverse complement strand
TTGATATTTTCGGGGCGCGGGCTGCTGCGTTTCCGCTCGTTTATCTGTGAACGCGAAATTGGGTGCGCAGGCTCTGCGCCAAGCCTTTGAAAAGGCTTGAGCGAAACTTTTGTGTTTCGTGTTTTGAGCTTTGTGTTTTGAGCTTTGTGTTTTGAACTTTGTGTTTTAAGCTTTGTGTTTTGAACTTTGTGCTTTGCTTTGAACCTTGCGCTTTCCTTACGAAACAGACTGCTTTCTGAATACGAAAAGTCCAGCCGCCGCTGACAAAGTAAGATATACCGCGCCCGATACCGCAGGTATGTATGCCTCTCCGGATTTCACAAGCTTCTGTGTGTTGGTTATTGTTTCAAACAGCCAGAATCTTGAAATATTGCCGAAATCCTGATTTCCGATCTTTATCACATTTATGATAGCCGCGACCACAATAGGTATGATTATAGCTAAGGCTATTGCGTAGCCTGTTTTTCTGGACATCACCGCAAGCATGGTATAGAACGCAGCCGCCGCAAGGAACAGCAGCAGATACAGCGCCAGACACAGCAAAATATCGCCTGCGGAAATCTTTGCGCTGAAACCGAAAAGAACTACTCCGGGCACAGCGCTGCCGACAACATATACAAATACCGTGATGACCATGATTATCGCCGCTGAAATAAGCTTGGAGAAGAACACCGAGCTGCGTGAAAAGCCCCTTGTGAGCGAATTGCGTATCGTGCCCATCGAATACTCCGAACCGACAAAGATCCCTATGACCACCGCCGCAATATACAGCACATTCAGGTCACACATTGATATGTTTATATATGACCACAGATCATCGCTTGGCAGGATATCTATAGCCTCCATAACTATACCGGAATAATCGCCCATGCCTTCGATCATCATTCTGGTCTCTTCCATTGTCCTGTTCAGTTCCTGCCACGCTATGTGATACATTATGGACATAAGTATTCCCAGAATAAACGACACTATCAGGCACACTCTGACACTCCTGCTTTTTCTGATCTTATAAAGGTCAGCTCTGAAAATATCGGACATTATCGACCCTCCTCCATCTTTTTGAGGAAATACTCCTCGGCGCTGTCGTTTTCGTCTGCAATACCCGAAACCACTATACCGGCTTTGAACATCTCATTCGTCAGCTCTCCGATATTTGGTATACCGCCTACAATGTAAATATTTCCGTCCACTATGGAAACATTGTCGTTTTTCAGTATCTTAACGGCTATCTCACGGGCTTTTTCGGGATCGCTGGTCTTTATCACTGTTTTTTCAACACTAAGCTTTTTAAGCTGTTCCCGTGTCAGCTCCTCCACCAGCCTGCCGGATGAGATAATGCCGTAGCATGTAGCCACCTTTTCAAGCTCGCCTAAAATATGACTGGAAATAAAGATAGTCTTTCCCCTTTCCTTTAATGCGGTAAGCAGCTCCCTTATCTCAACAATGCCCATAGGGTCAAGACCGTTGATAGGCTCGTCAAGCATCAGCAGATCGGGGTCTCCCACAAGAGCCATAGCAATGCCCAGACGCTGCTTCATGCCAAGCGAGAATTTTGCAACCTGCTTTCTGCCCGTATCCTCCAGACCTACAAGCTTCAGCAGATCGGGTATTTTTGCTTTGTCCGCCTTCAGCATTATGCTGTACAGCTCCAGATTATCCTTTGCCGAAAGATTTTTATACAGCGCCGGCGCTTCTATCAGGCTGCCTATGCGCTTTCCTGCGGTTTTCAGATCCTGCCCGTCAAAAAAGCTGCATCTGCCGCCCGATGCTTTGGTAAGTCCGAGCACTGTGCGCATAAACGTAGTTTTGCCGGCGCCGTTCTTGCCTACAAAGCCGTATATATCGCCCGGCTTCACGGTCAGCGTGACCTTATCCACCGCATTGGCTCCGGAGTATGTCTTCGTCAGCTCTTCTGTTTTAAGTACATATTCCATTGTATCGCTCCGTTCTGTATATATTTATAAAACTATACTCTTTGTAATATTACGGATCACGTTCTTCTATCTCGATTATTATGCGTGATTTTTGCAGATACATAATCCGAAACACTTCTCCTCGGTCGGCAGCATCATGCAGCTTTACGAAATCCTCAATGCTTTGCGCCCTGCCGAACACATATCCGTCATCCAGACGCACTTTATAATTTACGGTCATCTGATAATACCCGTCCTCTATCTCAAAAACCGGTATCAATTCAGCCGTAACATAAGCCCGCTCATCAATATCCTCTTTTGCAAGAGCCTTCAATTTAAGCGGAAAGCCTTTTATCATTCTTAAAGCCGTTTCCCGTGTCATAGACGCACCTCATTTATTACAATAAGTATATTTATTTTATTATTTACAATTTGTACAATACCTTTGTATACGGAGTTAAATTTATACATATTGTAATATTATTTAATATTATACAATACGTCTTGTATATTATACTATAAGTATAACTATTTATTAAATATACGAACCGTATATATTACAGTTCGTATATTATACAATAAGTAATTTTTGAAATATTGCGAATCCAAGCCGGATAATATCACTGCTCCGTATCGCCGCTGTCCGCAAACACCTCCGAAACTGCCGTAAATGTATATTCTTCAACAGGCAGCCTCCCGATGAATATTTCCAGACTTCCCGTTTGCGCAAGCTGCTCCTTTTGAAGCTTATCGAGTTTCTTTATCCTGCTCTCCAGCTTTGAAGCAAGCGAACGGTCGGCGCTTTTCCACAGCGCTATCAGCTTTTCGGCTTTATGAGAGCGGGTATATCCGGCAGCCCTTTTGCCCCTGCCGGTATGCTCGGCAAAGCGTCGGCGCGGGTCGGTGGTTATACCTGTATAAACAGAGCCGTCTTTGCACCTTAACATATAAGTGTAGTACATGATTCAGTTTCCGGAAGAACGCTTCTGCATTTCCTCATGGTCAGCTTTTACGGCTGCATAAAGTTCCGTACTGCTCCAGCCCGTGTTTGTTTCGGTAACAATGGCTTTAAGCGCCACACGTCCGACGCCGTATTTGCGCAGCGCTTTGATAAGCATATCGATATCAGCGCTGTCAAAGCCGCTCATAAGCAGCATTTCATCGCTGAACGAACCGTCAGGCGCAGCGCCCTCCTGCTCATAACCGGGTATGCCTATAAGATGACCTATTTTTTCTCCGAAGCTTTCGGCAGGAACAGCCTTTACAACAGCCCTGACCGCCACCGCCGAGCGCTTTACTCCCGAAAGCCTTTCTTCGCTGAAATTGTATGCAAGTATCATTTTTTTCATAAGGCGTATCCCTTTCGATTTAAAGATCAGTCTGTATCAAGCTTCAGCACAGCCATGAATGCCTCCTGCGGCACCTCTACCGTACCTAACTGACGCATACGCTTCTTGCCTTCCTTCTGCTTTTCAAGCAGCTTTTTCTTTCTGGTTATATCGCCGCCGTAGCACTTTGCAAGAACGTCCTTGCGCATAGCCTTTACCGTTTCACGGGCTATTATCTTTCCGCCTATACACGCCTGTATCGGCACCTCAAAGAGCTGGCGCGGTATTTTTTCCTTCAGCTTTTCCGCCATCTTTCTTGCGCGTGAATAAGCCTTGTCCGAATGTATAATGAACGAAAGAGCATCGACCACTTCGCCGTTGAGCATTATATCCAGCTTCACAAGCTTCGATTCCTGATATCCCGACACCTCATAGTCAAACGAAGCATATCATCTTGTGCGTGCTTTCAGCGTATCGAAAAAGTCATAAACGATCTCGGCGAGCGGCAAAACATAATGTATGTCTACCCTGTCCGAATCAATGTATTTCATATCCTTGAAAATGCCTCGCCTGTCCTGACAAAGTTCCATAATATTGCCCACATACTCCGAGGGAGAATATATATGCGCCTCGGTAACAGGCTCCTCAGCCTTGGCAATAAAGCCGGGATCGGGATAGTTTGTGGGGTTGTCGATATATGATACTGTACCGTCGGTCTTGGTTATTCTGAAAATAACGCTGGGCGCAGTGGTGATAAGATCAAGATTATACTCACGTTCAAGACGCTCCTGAATGATCTCCATGTGCAGCAGGCCAAGAAAGCCGCATCTGAAGCCGAATCCCAGAGCGACAGAGGTTTCCGGCTCGAACGAAAGAGCCGCATCGTTCAGTTCAAGCTTTTCAAGAGCTTCTCTCAGATCGGGATATTTTGCGCCGTCCGCAGGATAAATTCCGCAGAACACCATCGGCTGAACAGCGCGGTATCCGGGAAGCGGCTCGTCGGCAGGAGCATCTGCAAGGGTCACGGTATCGCCCACACGCGCATCGCTCACGGTCTTGATAGAAGCGGCGATATATCCTACCTCGCCGGCATAGAGAGCCTGAGCCGGCTCCAGACTTGTCGCCCGCATAAAACCGCACTCGACAACGGAAAATTCTTTTCCGGTAGCCATGAACCTGATAGTATCGCCTACTTTAAGGGAGCCTTCTTTCACTCTTACATAAATGATAACGCCCTTATAGCTGTCATAGTAAGAGTCGAAGATAAGCGCCTGCAGGGGCTTGTTGTCGTCGCCGCCCGGCGGGGGAACAAGTCTAACTATCTGTTCCATAACGTCATGTATATTGATGCCCACCTTTGCAGAAATACAGGGCGCATCCTCCGCAGGCAGACCTATAACGTCCTCGATCTCGTTCTTTACTCTGTCAGGGTCAGCGCTTGGCAGGTCTATTTTGTTGATCACCGGCACGATCTCCAGACCGGCATCAAGAGCAAGATAGGTATTTGCAAGCGTCTGAGCCTCTATACCCTGAGAAGCGTCTACTACCAGCACAGCGCCCTCACAGGCGGCAAGCGATCTTGAAACCTCATAATTGAAGTCAACATGACCGGGCGTGTCGATAAGGTTGAATACATATTCTTCGCCGTCATCCGCTTTATATATGAGGGTAACGGCATGAGCCTTTATGGTTATGCCCCTCTCACGTTCAAGATCCATATTATCAAGGAGCTGATCCTCCATATCACGCACCGCAACAGACTTAGTCTGTTCGAGTATCCTGTCCGCAAGCGTAGATTTTCCATGATCTATATGCGCTATTATACTGAAATTTCTGATTTTTGAACGGTCAATTGCCATAATTACCACCACTTTTATACTATATTATACCATATCATTATACCACATCCGCCTTCCGTTTGTAAATAACCGGGCTGCAAGCACGAGAATCAATTTTGACTTGCAAGTTACGCCGGGGGAAGCGCAGAGCCTGCGCTCCCGATTTCGCGCTCACAGATAAACAAGCGGAAACGTAATTACCCGCGCCAAAAAATATCAATCCAAAAACCAAACACAAAAGTTTCGCTCAAGCCTTTTCAAAGGCTTGGCGCAGAGCCTGCGCTCCCGTATTCTTTCTATTCGAGTTTCAGGGATTCAGGAATATAGTAAAGCTTTCTTCTCGGAAGGTTCGCTTTTTGAAAATTGATTTCCGCAGGGGGACCCCTTTCCTAAAAAACTTGTGTTTTGTGATGAAAATTCCGCTGAAGCGCAAAAAAAGAACGGCAAGATCAACTCTTGCCGTAATAGCTTATCAGGATCTTACAATGTTGCGCCAATCAAGATCTCCTCTTTCAAGACCGTGAATGAGTACCTCTCCGGTAGCAATGTTGGTCGCAACTGGAATGTTGTGCATGTCACACAGCCTGAGAAGATTCATATCGTTAGGCTCGTGCGGTTTCGGATCCAGCGGATCTCTCAGGAAAATAAGCATATCTATCTCATTGAAAGCGATCCTTGCGGCGATCTGCTGATCTCCGCCCTGAGAACCGCTCAGGAATTTCTGTATCTCCAGACCGGTCGCTTCCGATACCATCTTGCCTGTTGAACCTGTTGCGCACAATGTATGACGGCTGAGAATACCGCAGTATGCAATACAGAACTGTACCATAAGCTCTTTCTTAGCGTCATGTGCTATCAATGCAATATTCATTAGTATATACCCCCAAACTTTAGATATGATCTCTGCCCCGCAGATGTTCATTCGATAAGCAGCGGAACATTTTTTCCGTCAAGCCTTGCCGCTATCCTGTCAAACGCAAAAGAAGCCTTCATTCTTCCCTCAATGGGCAGCCCCTTCTGAGAAGCCGACGCGGCAGCTCCGTCCTCCGGCACTACGCCCAACAGTCTTGCTCCGGCTTCGTCAATAACAGCGTCAAGATCTTCGTACACATCCATCCTGCGGAATTTACGCTCGTTGAATTTATTGATTATCAAAGAAATATCGTTGATCGAACAATACTGCAGCTTTGCGCGCACCTTGTTGCAGCTCCTTACCGAAAGCGGCTCGGCATTTGCCACCAGCACGGCTCTGTCGGCAGGCGCAGCAGCGGTCTCAAATCCTGAACCGATACCCGCAGGACAATCAATAAGAATATGGTCATAGTAACCCTTCAGGACCCTTGTGAGCTGCTTCATTACCGAAGGACTCAGCTCGTCCCTGACATTCTGAGGCGCAGGCAGAATATACAGCTCGGGCAGAGTTTTACACGGATAAATCGCGCTTGCCGGAGTACAGTTGCCGTTGATGATATCAGCAATATCAAAAACCAGTTCGCCGCTCACGCCAAGCATCAGGTCTATTCCTCTCATGCCCGCGTCACAGTCGATAAGCAGCACCCTGCCGCCCCTTCTTACCAAAGCGGCGCCCAGACCTGCCGTGACCGTAGATTTTCCTGTTCCACCCTTACCGGATGTAATAACCGTTACTTTTCCCATTTTCAAATACCTCTTAAATAACCATATCACACAATTTCAATAAAGTCAATATGTATTCTGTGTTTTTTTCATACAATTTTACCTATTTTTTTCAACTATCCATAAAAAGAGACATTTATTTATTACCTGAATAATTCTCTGCGGCAATTTTCGTACACTCACCATGCTGTGCCTGCATAAAGCCCTATATGAAGCAAAATCAGCTGTTTTTGCTTCTGAGCACCGTCATTGCGCCGTAATGAAGAATGTCAAACTCCTGCGGCGCGATCTCAGAAAGCAGTCTGATGTGATCCTTTTCCCAGCTGTTTATTTCATCCTGCGACAGTGACGCTCCCACACCACGGCAGGCTTTCATGCGGCCGTTCCAGCTTTCCCTTGTAAAATGCACATTCAGCGGATATTCCTCATGGCATACAAGTTCAAAATCCCTGTTGTAGCATTCCGGCACAAGGATCGGGTGCATTGTTTCGCCTGCGCCGCTCCATTTTGGGCTGTATTTCAGAACAAGCCTTTCGCTTTCTCCGGCTATTTTATCCTCAAACGGCAGCCACGCCATATAAAGCAGCACCAGCGCGCCGCCGGGTCTGAGTATGCGCACCAGTTCAGGGACTATCCTCTCATGGTCAAAATACCAGAAGCACTGGCAGGCAGTGATAACGTCAAAGGAATTTTCCGGAAAGCTCAGTTCCTCGGCAGACATAACAAAATAATCTATGTTCATGCCCTCGGAGAGCGCCTTTGCCTGCGCTATCTGCTCCTGAGAGATATCCGTTCCCGTCCACCGGGCGCCGAGGTGATACATATTCCTTGGCAGAACGCCCGTACCTGTCCCGAGATCCAGTACCCGCTGACCATTCACACACAGTCCCTTGTCCGCTATTCTGCTGTAAAATTCCTCCGGATAAATATCCCTGTACCGGGCATAGTCCTCTGATATCCTGCCCCAGTCGAAAGCCCTGCCGCCGTCGATCCTGATATCCCGAATATCCACCTGAAGTCACCCTCTTTCCATGAAATCAGCTCATCCGCTTTGATTTATGCTACTATTATAACACATACCCGCCGAAAATCAATATTTCATCCTATCAACACCACGGAGTTTTGAATGGGTCAGCTTTCAAAAAAACACAAAAGTTTCACTCAAGCCTTTTCAAAAGCTTGACACACAGCCTGCTGTCCCGTCAAAAGCAGCTCGTTTTTGCATAAAAATGTTATGCGAAATAAGAATTTTGCAATTTTTATGGTCGAATCTTGCGTTAAATAATTGACATACATTTAAAATTGCTCTATAATATGTAAGTACGGCATATATTGAATCAATAAACGCCCCGTTCATGCAAGCGGAGGAACAGGGAAGCCGTTCCCTGTGGGAGTATCCTCACACTCCGGTCAAAAGCCGGGAACTAACGCAGCGCCGTGCGTTGCCTTGCCGATTTAAAGGATAGCGGCAGGACAGTATCAAGTGTCTGAAACGGAGCGCAAATAAAGCGCAGAAAATGCGCCGCATGGAGGTAATAAAAATGAAAAGAGTGTACAATTTTTCGGCAGGTCCCTCTGTTCTTCCTGAGGTCGTGCTGAAAAGAGCAGCAGAGGAAATGTTTGACTACCAGGGCTGCGGTCAGTCCGTAATGGAAATGTCCCACCGTTCAAAGGTATTCGAGGGTATCATCAACGGCGCAGAGAGCCTTCTGCGTGAGGTAATGAACATCCCTGACAATTACAAGGTCCTCTTCCTTCAGGGCGGAGCTTCAACACAGTTTGCAGCTATCCCGCTCAACCTTGGCAACAAGAACCACAAGGCTGACTATGTTCTCACAGGTCAGTGGGCAACAAAGGCTTACAAAGAGGCTGCAAGATATCTTGATGCCAATGTTGTCGCTTCTTCCAAGGACAAGACCTTCTCTTACATTCCGAAGCTCGATCCTGATACTTTTACGAAAGATGCAGACTATTTCTATATCTGCATGAACAACACCATTTACGGTACAGTTTATCACGAACTGCCCCAGACAGGTGATGTTCCGCTGGTTGCTGATATTTCTTCCTGCATTCTGTCCGAGCCGATTGACGTTTCTAAGTTCGGTATCCTGTATGCCGGCGCGCAGAAGAACATGGCGCCCGCGGGTCTGACCGTCGTCATCGTTCGCGAGGATCTCATCGGTCACGCGCAGGATATCTGCCCGACCATGTTCAACTATCAGATCCATGCCGACAACGGTTCGATGTTCAACACACCTCCCTGC
>CADBPE010000069.1 GCA_902796475.1 uncultured Ruminococcus sp. | reverse complement strand
TAGGGATTTCGCGCTCTGCGGAGCGCGACCAGGGCGCCGCCCTGGACCTGCAAGCCTTTGAAAAGGCTTGAGCGAAACTTTTGTGTTGTGGTTTTTTGAGAGTTTGAGCGAAACTTTTGTGTTGTGGTTTTTTTGAGAGTTTGAGCGAAACTTTTGTGTTGTGGTTTTTTGAGAGTTTGAGCGAAACTTTTGTGTTGTGGTTTTTTGAGAGTTTGAGCGAAACTTTTGTGTTTGGTTTTTGGAGAGTTTGAGCGAAACTTTTGTGGTGGCTTTTGATTTGATATTTTGGTTATGCCTTTTCGGCGCTTTCGTCAGAGCCGGAGGCCTTTGATTCGTGATATTCCTTTTCGGTGTTCACGTTCCATATATCATGCTTTGAAACGGAACCGTCCTTTATTGCCTGAGCCGCCCGTATAGCAGTGAGCATGGAGTGATCCATGTTGTTGTATCGGTGCTGTCCGTTGCGGCCTACGCAGTAAAGATTTTCATATTTGTCCAGACATGTAATGAGCTTGTCCATGAAAGCATAGGTGTCAAAATATGCGGGATAAGCCTTCTTTACACGCTCACGGTGGCTGTCGATTACTTCATCGGAGCTGATTATGCCCATGCTTTCAAGCTCGCCGATCGCCATGCTTATGCAGTCCTCGTCTGACATATTCCAGAAATCGTCGCCTTCGGAGCAGAAATATTCCAGACCTATCCAGACGGTGTGTTCGGGATCCTGCACCATGTAGGGCGACCAGTTGTTGAATATCTGAATACGTCCTAACTTGACGCCGGTATCCTGAACATATATCCAGCAGTCGGGAACGATGTTGCCGAGAGTCTTGATCTTCGTTTTGTTTTCAAGGGCAAGCCGGCTTACCAGCAGACCAACTGTAACGAAATCACGGTACGGCAGACCCTCTGCTATATCCGTCATTTCCTGAGAGGGCTTGTCGCCGGTCATGCCCAGAACAAGGTCATGCACAGGCATTGACGAGATGAAAATATCGCCGTCAAAGGTCTTTTCGCCGTCCTTTGTATCGCACACAACAGAGGTTATCCTGCCGTCCTTGCAGACGATGTTTTTGACCCTGCAGTTCTTTATGAGAACGGCGCCCTTGTCGCAGGCTTTCTTTGCGGCAAGCTCCCAAAGCTGACCGGGACCGTATTTCGGATACCAGAACTGCTCAATAAGAGAGGTTTCGACTTTCTTTTTATTCTTTTTCTTTTTGCTGCCGAAGAGCTTTGAAAACATATCCTTCAGCACTGCCCTGATCGAAAGTCCCTTTACGCGCTGAGAGCCCCAGTCTGCGGATATCTCGCTTGGGTGGCGTCCCCAGAGCTTTTCGGTGTAGCCTTCAAAGAACATGCTGTAAAGCTTCCTGCCGAAACGGTTGATGTAGAAATTTTCAAGAGAGGTCTCTTTCTTTTTGAACATGCAGGCTTTGAGATAGCTGAAGCCTGCCGCCATTGTGGTGAAAAAGCCCATGTTCTTTATAGTAGACGCCGACATGGTAACAGGATAGTCAAAGAAGTGCTTGCGGTAATAAATTCTCGACACACGGTCACGGACGAGCATTACCACATCCTCCTTTTCCGGGTCGGGACCGCCTTTTGAAAGGGGTTTTTCTCTGCCGAGCACCTTATCGTCAAAGGCGTCCTTGCCCTGAAGCGGCATAAGCTCCTTCCACCAGTTCATTATTTCGTCGCTTTTTGAGAAGAAACGGTGTCCGCCTATATCCATGCGGTTGCCGTTGTAGCGCACTGTCTGCGAGATGCCGCCGATAGCGTTGCTTTCTTCAAGTATGGTTATCTCATATTTTTCACTGCTGTCTTTAAGAAGCTCGTTTGCGGCAGTAAGACCTGCGGGGCCTGCGCCGATTATAATTATCTTTTTCATTTTATTTACCTCTCTGATGATATATCATTCTGCTGTTATGCTTCCTTGGTATCTTCCTTTTCTTTTTTCTTTGCAGGCTCGTCCTTTTCCTCGACCTTGCGGTAGAGTATGAATTTACGCGCAAAGAAGTTCCACATATATACAATGACAACAGCCAGTATCTTTCCTACAATATAATACTTATCTGTCGGCAGCAGACCGCCGAAGATCTGCCATTGTACCAAAAAGCCGGTGCCGAACATTCCCTCTATGGCGAACGGTTCTATTATCAGCTGAGTAAGTCCCAGACCGATTATTCCTATCACGGCAAAGCCGATAAAGTCGATAATGCGGTTCTTTACCTTTGCTTTTGCAAACACCCAGTAGGTGGACACGATATAATTTACCGCCAGACCGACGATAAATCCGAATATAGCCGCAATTCCTTCCGGTATGTGCATAAGCTCACGAATGAGTATCAGCACGAGCATATCGGCAACCGTAGCTATGCCGCCGACAAAAAGACTTCTGAAAAACTGCACCGAGGTCTTGCTTGTATCGCCGATGAACCATTCCTTTATTTTCATTTGTATCACTCCTGAACCGTTCTTGCATTTGAACACAAATATACAAATACCATTTTAATGCAAATAAGCGAAAATGTCAATGAAATATAGCAGTTTTTGCAGGGGTTTTGAATGAGTTGGATATATGTGACCAAATGATCGGAGGCTCCGCTCAAAGGGCTGTGAAAAAACGACCGGCTTCCGGGTAAAACTACCTGGAAGCCGGTCGATCATTTTGGTATAATAGCAGATGCGTGAAAAAGACCGATCATCGGGATACGATCCTTCCTGATTCTATAGCAAACAGCTAAAGCCGGATATTGACGCATAAAAAGCTTATTTCATCTTGCCGTCATGGTCGTAGTATTTGTGGTCGGCAATATTGAGAAACTGATCGTTGTCAGGGTTCTCGTTGCTGCTTTTGTAGATGTTTGCTCCTCGGGTGTAATCAATGTTGAACCCGAATATTCTGCCCAGTAAAAATGTGGCTATGACTATTATTGCTCCGATAATAAAAATCATTACAGATCAGCTCCTTTGCTGAGAATGGTTTGTTTTCCTGCATGAACTCATTATATCATTTTCTGTAAAAAAAACAGTAGTAAAAAACCGATTTTTTATATAAAAATATCTTCCCGGACAATTTATGGCTATTGAAGATGAATATATTCTGTGATAAAATAATAAATAGATTATGATGGAGGTGTCAGAAAATGAAGCTTGAAAAGCTGCTTTCCAGAGTGAATTACAGTGTTGAAAAGGGAGATACCAATGTGGAGATCTCCGACGTGATATACGATTCCCGCAAGGTGTGCAGGGACTGCGTTTTTGTATGTCTTGTGGGCGCCAGCGCAGACGGTCATAAGTATGCGCAGGCGGCTGTTGATGCGGGCGCCGCTGCGGTGGTCATAAGCAGGGACGTTGAAGTGAACGGCGCGGCTGTCATCAGGGTAAAAGATACCAGAAAGGCGCTGGCGTTTATCAGTGCGGAATACTTCGGAAATCCTGCGGATACACTCAAAACCATCGGCATTACAGGCACCAAGGGAAAAACGACTACTGCCTGCATGGTCAGGTCTGTACTTGAAAAGGCGGGCATAAAGACAGGCGTTATCGGTACGCTGGGTATAATCATAGGCGACAGGATAATCAAGACCGCCAATACCACACCGGAGTCCTACGAGATACAGAAGGCAATGCGCATGATGATAGACGAGGGCTGTAAGTGCGCCGTAATGGAGGCGTCATCTCTCGGTCTGAAATGGCACAGGACGGACGGCTTCTTCTTTGACTACGGACTTTTCACCAACTTCTCGCACGACCATATAGGCGGTGTGGAGCATGCCGACATGGAGGAATACGCTCAGTGCAAGGCTATGCTTTTCAGACAGTGCGGCACTGGCATATTCAACGTTGACGACAAAGCCTTTGATAAAATGCTTGAAGATCATACCTGCCGTGTGGAGACCTTCGGATTTTCCGAAAAGGCTGATCTCAGGGCAAAGAATGACCATCTTGTTTCAAAGGCGGGATATCTTGGAGTAGGTTTTGATACCGAGGGAAAGCTTGAAGCGTCATTCAGCGTTGCGGTTCCCGGAAAATTCAATGTGTATAATGCTCTTGCGGCTGTTGCGGTATGTCTGCACTTCGGCGTAAGCGTACAGAATATATATGACGGTCTTAACGAGGTCCATGTGAAGGGCAGAGTCGAGCCTGTGAAGGTCCCCGGAAATTATACACTGCTTATCGACTACGCTCACAATGCCGTCAGCATGGAGAATATCCTTACAACGCTCAGAGAATACGATCCCAAGAGGATAGTCACCTTGTTCGGCGCAGGCGGCAACCGTCCCAGAGACAGACGCTTTGAAATGGGCGAGATATCCGGCAGAATGTCTGATCTTTCGGTCATTACCGAGGATAATTCCAGATTTGAGAACGTGATGGATATTATTGAGGATATCAAGACAGGCATAAACAAGACTGGCGGAAAATATGTCGTTATCCCCGACAGAACGGACGCTATACGCTATTGCATCGAGAACGCCGAAGATGGCGATATCATCGTTTTAGCGGGCAAGGGTCACGAGGATTATCAGGACAAAAACGGCGTCAAGACTCATTATGACGAGCGAGAGGTCATAGCCGGCATATTAAATGACATGAAGGAAAAGAAAGACAATTAAGGATAGAGGTGCATACAGCATGAAACTTTTTACGGCGTCAGAGGCTGCTGCCGTTACGGGAGGCAGGCTCCTTTGCGGCAGCGGAGATACAGAGATAACCAATTTGCAGTATGACAGCAGACAGGTAACGGAGGGTTCGCTGTTTGTGCCTATCAGGGGCGCAAATACCAACCCGCATAAATTCATTGAGCAGTGTCTTGAAAAGGGCGCGGCGACTCTTACGGAATATGATGCTCCCGAGGGCGCAGTCAAGCCGTATATTAAGGTTGAAGATACCCGCAGAGCCATGCAGCAGCTTGCGGCGTATTACAGAAGCACTCTCGATGTGAAGGTGGTGGGCATTACCGGCAGCGTTGGCAAGACCAGCACCAAAGAAATGGTAGCGGCTGCGCTTTCAAAGGGCTTTAACGTAATGAAAACTCAGGGCAACCGCAACAGTCAGATAGGTCTGCCGGTGACAATGTTTGATATCAGACCTGAGAATGAGATAGCCGTTATCGAGATGGGCATGAGCGAGTTCGGAGAGATGGACAGGCTTGCGGATATTGCCCGTCCGGATATAGCCGTTATGACCAATATCGGCAAGGCGCATATAGAGAACCTGAAAACACAGGAAAATATCATGTCAGAAAAGCTGAAAATAACCAAGCATTTCGATGAAAACGGTCTTCTTTTCCTTAACGGTGATGACCCGCTGCTCAGGACTCTGCACGGAAAGCAGAGCTTCCGCACCGTGACATTCGGAATGGACAAAAGCAATGATTATTACGCCGACAGCGTTAATGTCATCGGTTTTTCGACTGAGTTTGTGTGTCACTGCGGCGGCAGGTCTGTTAAGCTGACCATTCCTGCTCTTGGCGTACACAGCGTTATGAATGCCATAGCAGCCTTTGCGGTAGGCGATGCTCTCGGTCTTGACGAAAAGGTGATCTCTGCGGGACTTATGACCTATCAGAATGCGCCGATGAGACAGCAGATACATCGCTGCGGGGATCTTGTGCTTATAGATGACAGCTACAATGCAAGTCCGGCAGCGGCAAAGGCGTCGCTTGACGTGCTGAAGAGCATCGCATCAGGAAAGACCGTTGCCGTACTGGCGGATATGCTTGAGCTTGGGGACGAAGCCGCAGCCGAGCATTACGGCGTAGGAAAGCACCTTGCAGAGCTTGGAGTTGACGCGCTTATTGCGATAGGTCCGCTTTCGGAGAATACCGCAAGGGGCGCAAGGGAAAACGGCTGTCCGGGTGTGATCGTGTCGGGCAGCAACGCAGAGGCTTATCAGGAGCTTAAAGGGCTTATTGAAAAGGGCTGCACGATACTTGTAAAAGGCTCACGCGGTATGCACACGGAGGAGATAGTGAAGCAGCTTCTTTCGGAGTACGGCGCAGAGAACTGAGTAAATGCACAAAACAAAAAGTATTGGCTTGGTTCGGAAAATGTTACAACACTGTTATGTATTTTTGCTTCCCAAAAATTGACACAGGTACTTTAGTGTGCTATTATAGTGATGTAAGAGGTCATGTAAAGACCTGTTTTGAAATTATTGCAGAAAGGAATGTAAAGCTATGAATAATAATCAGAATCCTTATCAGCAGCCCGGTCAGCAGCCGCAGCAGCCTATGGCTCCGATGCCGCCTATGCAGGCTTATCAGTATGCTCCCATGAAGCCGAAAATCAAGTTCTTCGATGCTGAGATGGCTGAGATAATCGCCTGTTCATGCAGCGCTCTCGGTCTTATTCTTGCTGTTACAGCAGCTATCGTATCAGGCAATGTGACATTTGTCTATGGCTTGATAATGACTATCATTTCGTTTGTATTTTCAGTCGGCGGCTTCTTCTTCAATCTTATTCTTGGCAATAAGAAGAAGATGAGAGGCGAGGCAAGAGGCGCTCTTCTTTCATGGGGACTTATCTTTGCACTTGTAGGTGTTGCGCTGTTCCTGTTCCTGATATTCTTCTCCAGCTGCATGACATGCTACTATTCAAAGCTGAACTTCAGATGGCCGTAATGACATTAAAAGGCTGATATCTGAATGCAGATCAACGAAAAATTCTGCCGTACCCTGTGGTGCGGCAGTTTTTTATTGGTATCGAAAATATGAATTGCGGCTCTTACTATCTTCCAACCGCGGGTAATTACATTTCCGCCTGTTTATCTGTGAACGCGAAATTGGGAGCGGCAGCTTGCCGCCTTGAGCGAAACTTTTGTGTTTGGCTTTTGGCTTGATCAAAAAACCGTTTGAAAAAATAAATATTCTGTTTTATTGTTTGTATTGATTAAATAACGAAAATGTTTTATAATATACTGTATATAGTTCTGCCCTTTGCAGGATTATATACGCAAATTGCAGATCGAAGAAGGTATAATTATGGGCGACTTTTTGAGAAGGACCTGGGCAGAGGTCGATATAGACGCAATAAAGCACAATTTCTACCGGATCAGAGATGCAGTTGATCCGGCTTCAAATATAATGTGTGTCATTAAGGCTGACGCCTATGGACACGGCGCTGCTTTTCTCGGCAGTGTGCTGGAAACTATGCCTATCGAGGGCTTTGCAGTATCAAATATAGAAGAGGCTATGCAGCTCAGAGAGAACGGAATAACACATTCTGTTCTGATATTGGGCTTCACTCCGCCTGATATGGTCAGAGAGCTTGCCGAAAACGGGATAAGTCAGGCGGTCTTTTCTGAGGAATACGCCAGAGAGCTTTCGGAACAGGCAGTTAAAAACAATGTAAAGGTCAATATTCACATAAAATTGGATACCGGCATGAGCCGCATAGGCTTTATGTATCAGGATATAAACAGGGACGCCGATTCTGTCAGGCAGATCGAACGTTCGCTCAGTCTGCCGAACCTTATAAGCGAGGGAATTTTTACCCACTTCGCACTTTCCGATGAGGCTGAAGAGGGCAGAGAGGCTACTCTCAGACAGTACGCCTGCTTTAAAGACGCAGTGGATAAGCTTAAAGCGGACGGCTTTTCGTTCCATGTCGTACACTGCTCAAACAGCGGCGCAATAATAGATTACAGGCAAACGCATTGCGACTGTGTGCGCGCAGGCATAATCCTTTACGGACTTGCGCCCTCGTCAAAGCTTGCAAACAGGCTGGAGCTTCGTCCGGCAATGAAGATAAAGAGCGTCGTCGCTATGGTCAAGACGATAGAAGCGGGTACGCCCATAAGCTACGGCGGGACCTTCGTTGCCGAAAAAACGATGAGGATAGCTACCGTTCCTATCGGCTATGCGGACGGCTATTCACGCAGTCTGAGCAACAGGGCATATATGACCATAAACGGAAAAAAGGCTCCTGTGGTGGGCAGAGTGTGTATGGATCAGGTAATGGTCGATGTTACGGATATAGAAAACGTGAAGTCCGGCGATGAGATAGTCGTTATCGGAGACGGTACCGACGGCAGCATGACATTCGATGATGTTGCCGCAATGGTCGGCACGATAAACTATGAGCTCGTTTGTCTTGTGGGCAAGCGTGTTCCGAGAGTATATATCCGCAGAGGCAAAAAGGTCGGGATCATGGACGGCATAAGACCCGGAAACGATGAGTAAACACGAGCCTTACTGATATTTCGCAAATTTACTGTATTAGGAAGGAGAAAATATATGAAGCTTCTGGTTATTGATGGCAACAGTATCCTTAACAGAGCTTTTTATGGAATAAAACCTCTTACCACAAAGGACGGTCAGTATACAAACGCTATCTACGGATTTATGATGACCCTCCTGCGTATCCTTGGCGAAAGCGAACCGGATCATGTGGCGGTTGCGTTTGATCTTAAAGCGCCTACCTTCCGTCACAAGGCGTATTCGGGATATAAATCCAACCGGAAGGGTATGCCCGACGAGCTTGCCTCTCAGCTGCAGCCCTTAAAGGATCTGCTTGCAATGCTGGGATATAAAATAGTCACCTGTGAGGGCTTTGAAGCCGATGATATCCTCGGTACCCTTGCGGAAGAATGTACAAGAAAGGGCTGTGAGTGCGTTATCGCTACCGGCGACCGCGACAGCCTGCAGCTTGTGTCAGACAGCGTGACCGTCAGGATAGCTTCTACCAAGTTCGGCAAGGCGGAGGCCACCTTGTATGACGAAGCAAAGATCATGGAGGTATACGGAGTTGCTCCGAAGCAGCTCATTGATATAAAGGCGATCCAGGGCGACACATCAGACTGCATACCGGGTATTCCCGGAATAGGTCAGAAGGGCGCCGGCGAGCTGGTGGCGAAATTCGGAAGTCTGGACGGTATATATGAAAATATCGATTCTCCCGATATACGTCCGGCAATGCGCAAAAAGCTTGTGGACGGCAAGGAGAGCGCCTATATGAGCCTGATGCTCGGAACCATAAGAAAGGACGCTCCCATAGATACCGATCTTGAGGCTTATGCGCTTGGTGAGCCGGATAAAGCCGCTGCTGCCGGATTTATGGCAAAGCTTGAGCTTTTTTCTCTTATGAAGAAGATAGGGCTTGACGGCGCTGCCATAGAGCAGGAGCCTGAAGAAAAAAAGGAAGAGCAGACGATCCTGACATATCACGAGGGCGCTGATATGACGGCGCTTTACGAAAGCTTAAAGGGAAAGACCGTATATTTTACTGCGGATACTGACGATAACGGAGTATGCTCAATGGAACTTTCCGACGGCAAGGACGTATGGGCGCTGGAACAGCTTGCGCCGGGCTTTGCGGAATTTGTTGACAAGCTGCTCTCTGATGATACGATACGGAAATGTACGGACGATTCAAAGCCGATATTTGCGGCGGCTGAGAAAAACGGAATTGAATGCAGGGGCATTATATTCGATACCGGATTGGCGGGGTATCTGCTGGACCCGAATTCATCGGATTATTCCGTAGAGCGTGAAGTGCAGAAGTACAGCGTTGCGGTATGCCGGTGTGACAGGGAATGCAAAGCGGCAATGCTTATCCCGCTGGCAAAAAGACTTAAACAGGAGATAGACTATAAACAGCAGACAAAGCTGCTGAGCGAAATAGAGCTGCCGCTTGCAAGGGTGCTGGCGTCAATGGAAAATGCCGGCTTCCGGGTGGACAGGAACGGTATCGCAGCATACGGCGCCGAGATGCAAAAGGGAATAGACGAGCTGCAAAGCCGTATATACGAGCATGCCGGAACAGAGTTCAACATCAACTCGCCAAAGCAGCTTGCGGCAGTGCTTTTTGAAACTCTCGGCCTGCCTGCAAAGAAAAAGACCAAAAGCGGGTATTCGACAAATGCAGAGGTGCTTGAGGAGCTGAGAAACTATCACCCGATAATTGACGAGATACTTGAATACAGGGCGCTGGCAAAGCTGAGATCGACCTACTGCGACGGACTTGTAAAGGTCATCGGCGCTGACGGCAGGATACATTCAAGCTTTAATCAGAAAGAGACCCGTACAGGACGCATAAGCTCGACCGAGCCGAACCTGCAGAACATTCCGGTAAGGACCGAAAGGGGCAGGGAACTGCGGCGCTTCTTTGTGGCTGACGAAGGCTGTCTGTTGGTAGATGCGGACTACTCTCAGATAGAGCTAAGGGTGCTTGCCCACATTGCAAATGATAAAAACATGATAGCGGCTTTCAAAAGCGGTCAGGATATTCACACCAGCACAGCGGCAAAGGTGTTCGGACTTCCTGAATCTATGGTGACTCCGCTGCTGAGGAGCCGTGCCAAGGCTGTCAATTTCGGAATAGTATATGGTATAGGCGCCTTTTCGCTCTCAAAGGATATAGGCGTGAGCGTAAAGGAGGCAGACAGATATATAAAGGGATATCTTGAGCTGTACTCAGGCATTGACAAATATATGAAAAACGTGGTGGAAAAAGCAAGAAAGGACGGCTATGTTACCACCATGTTCGGCAGAAGGAGATATCTGCCGGAGCTTACTTCATCGAATCATAATATGAGAAGTTTCGGTGAGAGAGTTGCAAGGAATATGCCTATTCAGGGTACGGCAGCCGATATTATCAAGATAGCTATGATAAAGGTCTATGACAGGCTCAAAAGGGAGAACATGAAGTCAAGGCTCATTTTGCAGGTACACGATGAGCTGATAGTTGAAGCGCCCGAGGATGAAGCCGAAAAGGCTGCAAAGCTGCTGAGCGAGGAAATGGAGAACGCAGTTGAGCTTTCTCTTAAGCTTACAGCAGATGCAGGAATAGGAAAGACCTGGTATGACGCTAAGGGCTGACCGTCATACTGATACAGACTGAAAAAATAAATCGTTTTACATGGCAGAATAAAATAGGGGGAGAGATGACGATGCTTCATGTATTGTTTGTGTGTACGGGAAACACATGCAGAAGTCCTATGGCAATGGCTGTTTATGGGCAGAAGTCCAAAGAATACGGCATATACAGCATATTCAGCAGCGCAGCTCTCGGTTTTATAAGCGACTCGGGAGTATCGAAAAATGCTCAGCTTGTATGTAATGAGATAGGTCTTGATCTGAGCAATCATGTGCCGCGTCCCATAAGGGAAAGGGATCTTCATGTGGCGGATATTTTCGTGGTGATGACTGAACAGCATGCGGAAACGCTGCAAATGATAGGTGTTCCCAAGGAAAAAATATATATTCTTGGCGGAGGTGTGCCTGATCCTTACGGCTCAGACCTGGGTACCTACCGAAGATGCCGGAAATTTATAGAGGAGTCGATAGATGAGTTCTGTAAGATAGTAAAGAAAAAGCTGGACGACGGAACTTTGAAAATGAATGACTCCGGATGTGAGAAGTGAGTTATTATGATAAATCTGACAATTGCAAAGATGGAGCAGGAGCATGTGGATGACGTGGCGGAGCTTGAAAGGATATGCTTCTCTACGCCTTGGACAAAGGAAAATCTTCAGGATGCTCTCGAATATGATACCTCATACTTTTTTGTAGCCTTAGAGGATGAAAAGGTAATAGGCTATGTCGGTGTTTCGGTGATAAGCGACAGCTGCTTTATCAACAATATCGCAGTATATCCGGAGTACCGCAGGCAGGGCGTGGGCAAGGCTCTTATGAAAATAGCCATTCTTACTGCCGATGCAATGGGTACCGGCTTTATCTCGCTTGAAGTGAGGGAATCCAACTATGCGGCGCAGAATCTTTACCGAAAATTAGGCTTTGAGGTGATGGGACTGCGCAAGGATTTCTACCGGCACCCCAAAGAGCATGCTCTGATAATGACAAAGAACTTTTCCAAAGAAGGACTGAATATATGAAAATACTATCAATAGAAAGCTCCTGTGATGAGACCGCAGCAGCCGTAGTCGAGGACGGAAGGCGGGTGCTTTCCAATGTAGTGGCATCTCAGGTGGAGGAGCACAAGCTGTACGGCGGAGTCGTTCCGGAGATAGCCTCGCGCAGACACTGCGAAGCCATAAACGGTGTAGTGAAAAAGGCTCTTGATGATGCGGGCGTATCCCTTGACGAAATTGACGCTCTTGCCGTGACCTATGCTCCGGGACTTATCGGCGCGCTTCTGGTAGGAGTCAATTTTGCAAAGGGGCTGTCGCTTGCCGCCGGCTTGCCGCTGGTGCCTGTGCATCATCTGCGCTCACACATAGCTTCAAATTATATTTCTCATAAAGAACTGGAACCTCCCTTTTTGTGTCTGGTGGTGTCCGGCGGTCACAGCCATATTGTTGAGGTCAAGGACTATACCGATATGAAGGTCATAGGCAAAACCAGAGATGACGCTGCCGGCGAAGCCTTCGACAAAGCCGCCAGGACTATGGGTATGCCGTATCCGGGCGGTATACATCTTGACAGGGCAGCAGAGGACGGTGATCCGCTTTCTTTCAGGCTGCCGCATCCGAGGGTAGAGGGTGCGCCTTATGATTTCAGCTTTTCGGGACTGAAAACAGCGGTGATAAACCTTATCCATAATGCTTCTCAGAAGGGCAGCACTTTGCCTGTGAACGATCTTTCGGCGTCCTTCCGCAAGGCGGTCGTTGACAGTCTGACGGACAATTTTATAAGGGCTGCGGAGGATCTCGGATATAAGACGCTTGTACTGGCGGGAGGAGTTTCGGCAAACTCACTTCTGCGCAGGAGGATATCAGAGGAATGTGACAAGCGAGGCTGGCGCTGTTATTATCCGCCCATAGAGCTTTGCGGTGACAACGGCGCTATGGTCGGCGCTCAGGGATATTACGAATATCTTGCCGGAAACATTGCCGGCACAGACCTGAACGCAAGAGCCACGATGACAATAGAATAAAAGTCAGGGGACTGTGGAAAAGCAGCGAAGAAAAAAGACAGCCGACATCCGAGGAAATACTTGGATGTCGGCTGTTTTTGGTATAATAGATATATGCCCAAAACCAATTACACTGTAAACTATTATACGCCAAAGCAAGGAAGATTTACAGTGTTTACTTTTGACACTTTATCAGTCGGAATGGGACGGAATATAAGAGGAGATAACGCCGGCGGTTCTTGAAATAGGCATAGTCTGTATAAAGATCTTTCCGGGACCTGTTACAACGGTGTTGAACAGTCCTTCTCCTCCGAAAAGAACATTCTTGACGCCGCTTATCTTTTCAATGTCCATTTTGCAGGTATCGTCCATCAATACAAGATGACCCGTATCCATGATCTTTTTCTCGCCGGCGGCAAGATTGTACTCCTTGACAGCGCCATCGATCTCGAGAAATACTATTCCGCTGCCGGAAAACTTCTCAAGGATAAAGCCCTCGCCGCCAAAAATACCCTTGCCAAACTTCTTCTGGAAGAACACAGACATCTCAACGCCCGCTTCACAGGCAAGAAAAGCCTTCTTCTGAGCAATGACGCTCTTTCCGGGAGTTAACTCTACTGCGAGGATATTGCCAGGAAAACAAGACGCAAATGCGATCTCTCCGTCTTTTTCAGCAGTATAGGAGTTTGTGAACAACGACTCTCCCGAAAACAGTCTGCCGAACATTTTGCCGGCGCCGCCGCTCGTGGTCTCCATCTTGAAGGCAGCGTCCATCCAGGACATTCCGCCGGATTCACAAATGATCTTTTCGCCCTTTTTCATCTTACAGATGACCGCAGGTAAATTTCCGCCAATGATTTCATATTGCATATTCAGACCTCCAGTTAATCTTTTGCGCATAATAAATTATACGCTCATTTTATTATATTGTAACAAATAAATTGGATATTGTCAAATAAAATATATGTGTTTTTGTTTAGCGTCGATTTTTTTGCCTTTACGCTGTTAAATGCTTATTCCAAAAATCAAATGGTTTCGCCGCATCGCCAAGAGATATGACAAACTTGACAAAGCGCAGTTCTTTAATTTTCACTGTCAATGCCGTCCTTTTTTCTGCCGTGACACATCGTGTTTGAACAGCGCTCGCAGCCGCATGAGCAGCCCTTGCCTTTTTTGTTGTCACGGTGCATTATGATAAGAACTGCCGCTACTAAAACAACAAGAATTATCGTGATTATTATATCAGCCGGACTCATTTTTATTTACACCCCGCAAGCCATACATATAAGATAAACGACCATAGCTGCTGCCCAGGCTACGGCGCATTGCCATACTATAAGACAGGCAGCCCATTTTCTTCCCAGCTCTCTGCGTACAGACGCTATTGCCGCTACACAGGGAGTGTAAAGCAGACTGAAGGTAAGCATAGATGCCGCTGTAAGCGCTGTCATTGCAGCCGAAATATCGCCGGTGTAAAGCACTTCAAGCGACGCTACAACGCTCTCCTTGGCAATGAATCCTGTGAAAAGCGATGTGATTATCCGCCAGTCGTTCAGACCTATCGGCGCAAACAAAGGAGCAACAGCGCCCGAAATGGTGGCAAGTATGCTGTCATGAGAATTTTCCACCATGTTCATCTGGAAATCGAAGTTCTGCAGGAACCATACTACGATCGTAGCAATAAAGATTACCGTAAATGCGCGCTGCAGGAAATCCTTGCACTTGTCCCAGAGAAGCATGACAACATTTTTGGCGCCGGGCAGACGGTAGTTCGGCAGCTCCATTACAAAGGGCACAGCCTCACCCTTGAAAAGCGTCTTTTTATAAATAAGAGCTATCAGTATGCCGATAACTATGCCAAGCAGATACAGCCCCGAAATGATGAGCCACTTATACTCTGCAAAAAACGCATTCACGAAGAAAGCGTATATCGGCAGCTTTGCGGTGCAGCTCATAAACGGCGTGAGCAGTATGGTCATTTTTCGGTCGCGCTCACTGGGAAGCGTGCGGGTAGACATTACCGCCGGTACCGTACAGCCGAAGCCTATAAGCATAGGTACTATGCTTCTTCCCGAAAGACCGATGCGCCGCAGAAGCTTATCCATAAAAAATGCGACTCTCGCAAGATATCCGCTGTCCTCAAGCAGCGACAGAAACAAAAACAGCGTGATGATTATCGGTAAAAATGTAAGCACACTGCCGACGCCTGCAAAAATACCGTCTATAATAAGTCCGGTAAGCATCGGATTAACGTCTGCGCTTTCCATCCAGCTTCTTGCGGCGGATGAAAGCGTATCTATTCCCGATTCCATGAGCCTTTGCAGCGAGCCGCCTATGACCTCGAAGGTCAGGAAGAATATTGCTACCATGATAATAATGAACATCGGAATAGCGGTGAAGCGTCCGGTCAGCACTTTATCTATCCGGCGGCTGCGCTGATGCTCCTTGCTTTCGGTGGGCTTTACAACGGTTTCGTAGCAAACCCTTTTTATAAATGAAAAGCGCATATCTGCGATAGCGGCGTTCCTGTCCATGCCGCATTGAGCTTCCATCTGAGCGACAATATGTTCAAGCGCGTCCTTCTCGCTGTCGCTGAGCTGCAGCTTTTCAAAAACGATCCTGTCGCCTTCAATAAGCTTTGAGGCGGCAAAGCGGACAGGCCAGTCAGCCTTTTTTGCCTTGTCCTCGATAAGATGTATGACCGCATGTATGCACCGGTGAAGCGCTCCGTTACGGTCCTCCGGACGGCAGAAGTCCTGTCTGCCCGGCTTTTCCTGATAGTGCGCAATATGTATAGCATGCTTTATAAGCTCGTCAACACCCTCGTTTTTAGCAGCCGAGATAGGCACCACAGGCACACCTAAAAGCTTTTCAAGGGTGTTTATCTCCACTGAGCCGCCGTTGGATGTTACCTCGTCCATCATATTCAGAGCCACTACCATAGGTATATCCATTTCAAGAAGCTGCATTGTCAGATACAGATTTCTTTCAATGTTTGTTGCGTCAACAATATTTATAATAGCCTTGGGCTTATTTTCCAGAACGAAATTACGGGAAACGATCTCCTCCTCCGAATACGGCGACATGGAATATATACCTGGCAGGTCGGTTATCACCGTTTTGGGATAGCCCTTTATAACTCCGTCCTTACGGTCTACGGTCACTCCCGGAAAATTGCCCACATGCTGATTTGAGCCTGTAAGTCTGTTAAAAAGTGTGGTTTTTCCGCAGTTCTGATTTCCCACGAGCGCAAATGACAGCGTGGTGTCGTCCGGCAGAGGATTGCCGCTGCCTTTAGGGTGATACTTTCCCTCTTCACCGAAGCCCGGATGAACGCTGGAATGTTTTTTCACGGGCATTTTTTTCGTTTCAGGCTCCTTCAGGGTAATATCGATCTTATTAGCATCGTCAAGTCGTAGAGTAAGCTCATAGCCGTGTATCCTGAGCTGCATAGGGTCGCCCATCGGCGCAAATTTCACAAGAGTAAGCTCTGCGCCGGGTATCACGCCCATACCAAGAAAATGCTGTCTCAGGCTGCCTTCGCCGCCCACCTTATCTATCACGGCGGACTGACCTGTTTTGAGTTCATTAAGTTTCATGATTTTCGCAACCTTTTTCCTTTTTCGATGTTTGGTTATATTTGTCTAACTCATATCTTGCTATTATACTACAAAATGTGCAATTTGTCAATATTTTGGTTGGCATCTTTCACAAAGGCTGCTTTAACTTTTGGAAATCGTTTACGGTGCGGGTGAGAAAGCCTGTTCTGATCGAAAAAATAAACTGTTCGCGGTTATTACTATCTTCCAACCGCGAACAGTTAAGCTTTAGTCTGTTTTTCTTACAGCGCGAACAAGGGAG
>CADBPE010000068.1 GCA_902796475.1 uncultured Ruminococcus sp. | reverse complement strand
TTTTATATTCTGCCTTAATGAAAAATGCTTCAAAAAACCAATACGGGAGCGCCGCCTTACTTTTTGCTCCTGCGGTCTCTTCTGTCCCTCTTTTCAAGCTTTTCAAGTTCTGGCATCCTTGACCTTGCATAAACGTCTTCGCCGGCATCTCTGTATTCGGGCATACTGAAACGTCCCCTTCCGGAAACAGGCACCTGCAGCTTCTGATTATCTCCCGTTGTCATCGCCATTGCGTGAAGTCCCGATTTCAGTGTTTCTACCTCGGCTCTGAGCTTCTCGTTTTCTCTGGCTGTTTCAACACACGCCGCTTTAAGTTCAACTATTTCCTCCAGATATCCCGAAAGCTGCTTCTTCAGATCTTCAATGATGATCTCGTCCTTCTGCATGCTGTCGCAGTAGTTCATGGCGGAAAGTATCGTTGCTCCCGTAACAGATGTTATCGCTGCCCGACAGGTATCTTTTATATCCTTATCTACCCTCGCAGCCAAGTCACGGGTATAAGCCTCGTCCTCGGAAGAAATGACGGTAAAGTCAAATCCCGCCACTCTTAATTTCATTCTCTTTTTCACCTTGTTCTCCATACAGATCACTCCATTAAATTATTTGACCGTCCCTGCGCTTTTCTTTATTAATGCACATTCCGCTTTGATATGCCGCCTGATCCCCGCTTCGTCAATGCGCAGAAAAGTCCTCTTATTTCTCTGCGGGCAAATTTATATCCGACATCAATTGTCTGCTCCATCAAAAACCCCGTATTATCATACGAGGTCTTACAATGAAACAATAACCTGATCATATTATACACTATAACACTGAATTTTGAAAGTATTTTTTGCACATAATCCGAAAGAATTTGTGCCTTAATACAGGATTTTATGATTTTTTGCAAATAAAAGCGTTTTTCACACGCAAAAAGTTGAATTATACGATAAATATTCTGTTTTTATTTTAATTTTTGGTTGAAATTTCAAGAACGATAGTGTATAATAATCTTTGATTTCTTTCGTGACAAGAAGGGCATTTCCGCACGATATCGAGTGTGGAAAAAAGACCCGATGCAAAGATTTCATTTCGCCTACAAAAGGAAAGGGGTATTTTTATGTCAAAGTCAAAGATGACTCCGAGCGAGGCAAGAGAGCTTATTATAGCAAAGCTTTCGCACAATTTCGGCGTATCTCCCGCCGACGCTACGGACGAGCATTATTACAAGGCGGTCGCTCTGGTGCTTCGTGACATCATGCGTATACAGCAGAAAAAATTCGCTGCCGCTTCCATTAAAGAGAACTCAAAGATGGTTTACTATCTCTGCATGGAATTCCTTATGGGTCGTTCGCTCAAGAACGATCTTTACAACCTCGGTCTTGAAGAGACCATGACAAAAGCTCTTAAGAGCCTCGATATCAAGATCGAAAACATATATGAGTGCGAGCCTGATGCAGGTCTGGGCAACGGCGGTCTCGGACGTCTTGCAGCATGCTTCCTGGACGGTCTTGCAACACAGAAATATGCCGGTATGGGCTACTCTCTGCGCTATGAGTTCGGTATTTTCAGACAGAAGCTGGTAGACGGCTGGCAGACAGAGCTTCCCGATTTCTGGCTGCCCGGCGGTTCGGTGTGGCTGCAGCCGCACCCCGAAAAGTCTATCCCGATATATTTCGACGGACACATCAAGGAGATCTGGGACGGCGAGCATCACTCAATAGAGCTTGAAAATCCCACAAAGGTCATAGCAACTCCTTATGATATGCTTGTTCCCGGCTACGGCGGCGAGGGTATCAACAGACTCAGACTCTGGGCGTCATCATCAGACAACTTTGATATGAAGCTTTTCAACTCCGGCGCTTATGTAAGAGCAATGGAAGAAAAGGCTCTTGCCGAGAGCATCACAAGAGTTCTTTATCCTGAGGACAACCACTCCGAAGGAAAGAGCCTGCGTCTCAGCCAGCAGTACTTCCTTGTTTCCGCTACGGTACAGGACATCATCAGACGTCACCTCAGAGATTACGATACTCTGGACAATCTGCCCGATGTTGTTGCCATTCACCTGAACGATACTCACCCTGTTCTTGCTATCCCGGAGCTTATGAGGATAATGCTTGACGAGTGCGGCTATGACTGGGACAAGACCTGGGATATAGTCACCCGTACAGTAGCCTACACCAACCATACTGTTATGAGCGAGGCTCTTGAATGCTGGCAGGTAGACATGTTCTCCAGAAAGCTGCCCCGCATCTATCAGATAGTTGAAGAGATAAACAGACGTTTCTGCGAGAAAATGCAGAAGCTGGGCGTTGACGGCTGGAAGATCGGCAAAATGGCTATCGTCAACGACGGCATTGTAAGAATGGCAAACCTTGCAGTTATCGCAAGCCATTCGGTAAACGGCGTATCCAAGCTCCACAGCGAGATACTCAAGGATACCGTTTTCAACGATTTCTATACAGTTACTCCCGAAAAGTTCAAGAATGTTACCAACGGCATCGCCCACAGACGCTGGCTCAACCAGGCAAATCCGGGTCTTGCTTCTCTCATCACCGATCTTATCGGCAATCAGTTTGTCAAGGACGCAAATGCTCTTGAAGGACTTATGGCATACAAGAATGATCCCGCAGTGCTTGAAAAGCTTGCCGCTATCAAAACTCAGAACAAAGAGCGCATGGTCAAGTACATCAAGGATCACAACAACATCATCGTAGACCCCAATTCCATCTTTGACGTACAGGTAAAGCGTCTGCACGAGTACAAGCGTCAGCTTATGAATGCTCTGCACATTTTCAGCACCTATCAGTGGCTGCGCGAAAATCCCAACGCCGACTATGTTCCCAAAACATACATTTTCGGCGCAAAGGCTGCTCCGGGCTACTATTTTGCAAAGCAGATCATTCAGTTCATCGTTGAGCTTGCCAACAAGATCAACAACGATCCCCGTGTAAATCAGAAGCTCAAGGTCGTTTATCTTGAGGACTACCGTGTATCCGTTGCCGAAAAGCTCATTCCCGCTGCCGAGATAAGCGAGCAGATCTCTCTTGCCGGTACGGAAGCATCAGGCACAAGCAACATGAAGTTTATGATAAACGGCGCTATAACCCTCGGTACGCTTGACGGCGCAAACGTAGAGATACACGATGTTGTCGGTGATGACAACGCCCTTATCTTCGGCATGACGACGCCTGAGGTCAACCAGCTTCTCCGTCAGGGCTACTATCCGTCCGTTCCATACAACAACAACCATATTATCAGAGCTGCCGTTGACGGTATCCGTTCAGAGTTCGGACCTCACTTCGAGGACATCTTCACATCACTCTCCACCAAGGATCCGTACATGGTTCTCGCTGACTTCGCCGACTACTCCACGATCCAGCAGAAGGCATCCAAGCTTTATCTTGACACCCAGACATGGAACCGCATGTCACTTGTCAACATCGCAAAAGCCGGACGTTTTGCCGCAGACCGTTCCATCCGCGACTACGCAGAGACCATCTGGGGCAGCAAGCCTGTCATTCTCTGATACAGTCCCCCCTTCCCCGCCGTATCGATCTCGTTCGGCGGGGTCTTTTTAACAGGTCAGGTGACACAGACGCCGGCGGGGTGCTTTTAAACTGACCGTTAGTAGGGGACGCCCTCTTGCGCAGGGCGTCCCCTCTCAAAAAACAGTCCACCGGACTGTT
>CADBPE010000067.1 GCA_902796475.1 uncultured Ruminococcus sp. | reverse complement strand
TTGAGCGAAACTTTTGTGTTGTGGCTTTTGGGATGATATTTTAGGGCGCGGGCTGCTGCGTTTCCGCTTGTTTATCTGTGAGCGCGAACACGGGAGCGCAGGCTCTGCGCCGGCAGCTTGCCGCCGCAGGCTCTGCGCCTGCCGCCTCTCGGCGGCGGGGGGCTTTTATCGAACCGTTAGCAGGGGACGCCCTCTTGCGGC
The DNA here is from genome assembly GCA_902796475.1 of uncultured Ruminococcus sp. Taxonomy (GTDB): domain Bacteria; phylum Bacillota; class Clostridia; order Oscillospirales; family Acutalibacteraceae; genus UBA1213. The sequence goes on along the minus strand of CADBPE010000067.1, from coordinate 2,611 downwards.
GGCAAGCTGCCGCCCCCTTGTTCGCGTTGAAAGTTGACCCGCACCAAAAGAAACGCATCGCGGCTCTAACTATATTCCAGCCGCGGGCAATTACATTTCCGCTTGTTTATCTGTGAACGCGAACATGGGAGCGCAGGCTCTGCGCCAAGCCTTTGAAAAGGCTTGAGCGAAACTTTTGTGTTGTGGCTTTTGGCTTGATTTTTGAATGTATTTCCTCTTTGCGGGAATTATATTATCGGGAGTGATTTTTGTGATATTGCGAACTGATCTGGCAATTGAAAATGATGGCTGCGCGCCCGGTATGCCCGGAATAGACCGTGAGGAACAGCTTTTCGGAAAAGTCAGGGTAACAAGAGTGACAGTTTCTGATGACAGCGCCGCCGCAGCGCTCGGCAAGCCTAAGGGCAGATATATTACCGCTGAAGGAATGGCACTCTCCCGTACCGTAAACGATGAAAAAAAGTATATAGAGATCATTTCGGCAGAACTGCGCAGTATACTTCCCGATACTGACGGTACTGTTCTTGTGGCGGGTCTTGGCAACAGGGATATTACGCCCGATGCGCTGGGACCAAGGTGCGCCGAACGTGTGCTTGCTACCAGACATATAACCGGCGAGCTGAAAAACTGCGCAGGACTTGCGGCTTTGAAAAGCGTTGCCGTACTTGCTCCGGGTGTGCTTGGTCAGACGGGAATAGAGGCTGCCGAGCTTATCGCCGCTCTTGTGGACAGACTGCACCCGTCAGCGGTCATTGCGGTAGACGCTCTCGCTTCACGCAGTCTTGAACGGCTGGGCACAACGGTGCAGATAGGCAATACAGGTATTTCTCCGGGCAGCGGCATAGGGGGCAGACATATCACTCTTAATGCGGAAAGTCTTGGAGTACCGGTAATAGCCGTAGGAGTGCCTACCGTGGTAGACGCTGCCACGCTTGCATGCGATATCCTTGGTACGAATGACGCCGCCGCCGAGTCGCGCATAAACTCTGTAATACAAGGCAGAGATATTTTCGTTACGCCAAAGGAGACCGATCTTCTCACCGAAAGGGCGGCAAGGATACTTGCCATGTCGATCAACTGCGCTCTGCAGCCCGGCACCGATCCCGATATCCTTTCAGCCCTTATATCATAACCGTTTGCCTTTTTGCATAAAATATATTGTCTTGTAAAAGGGCGGGCAAGCGCCCCGGCTGCTTTTGAGGAAAATAAAACAGGTCTGACTGTCTTCGTGCTTTGAAGCTTCGGCTGCTCTTTGCGTGTGGAGGTGATCTTTTGGGCAGAAAAAGTAAATTGCGAGGTTTTCTTTTGGCTTCGGCTGCAGTGATAATAGCGGCTGCCGGATCTCTCTGCATAGGTATCCGTATCGCTCGTATCGGCGTTGATGCGTCTTTAGATATAGTTGCCGCTGAAATGGCCATGCCTACGGGCCGCGCTCAGTACAGGGAAGCTTCTGTTTTTGTACCGGCTGCGCTGCCGGATATTTCGCCGGATGAATCTTCCGTGACAGAAAGCTCTCCGGCGGAAAAAAGCGCCGTACCCAAAAAGAACGCCTCGTCAGCAAAGGATTTCGTTCACAAGGAGCCTACCGAGGATGAGCTGGAGGCTTATGAAAAAGCGCATGAGGGTGAGGAAAAATATCCTGTCCATGAGTTCAGCGTTACAGAGGGCAACGTGAGCTTCGGCTGTGTTCAGGTGCGCAGCACCGCTTCGACCGATATAGATATAGAGAAGGAGCTGCAGTCGGAGCTTGGCTTTAAGATCGAAAAGACCGACAAGCCGCAGGTGCTTATATATCATACTCATACTTCAGAGAGCTATCTTCCGTATGACACGGGATATTTTTTTGAGAGCTTCTTTCCGCGCTCGACCGAAAGGAGCGAAAACGTATGCGCAGTAGGGGAGGAGATCGCCCGTCAGCTTAACGCTGAGGGAATAGTGACTATACATGATACCACTCTGCACGACTATCCGAGCTACAGCGGCGCCTATAACCGCAGTCTTGAAACGATCAATGAGTATCTTGAAAAGTATCCGTCTATAAAGGTCGTACTGGATATTCACCGTGACGGCATAGGCACCGATACGGAAAAATACAAGCCTGTTTTTACTGCCGGCGGCATACAGGGCGCTCAGGCTATGATACTTGCAGGCTATAATTATGACGGCAGTGAAAGCTTCAGCGATTGGGAGTATAATCTGCGCTTTGCACTGCGGCTTCAAAAGACTGCGGGAGAGTTATATCCGGGTATGATGCGGCCGCTGAATTTTTCTGATTTTGTTTATAATATGGATGTTAATACCGGCTCTCTGCTTATTGAAGTAGGCGGCGAAGCGAATACCATTGAAGAGGCGAGATATACGGGCTGCCTTCTTGGAAAGGTTATCGCAAAAACACTGGCAGGGTAGGGAAGTATGCTGTGTACAGAAGATCGGCTCATTCAAAAACCGTGATTCTTACAATAGGGTTTTTGAACGAGTTAAAAATGTATGAAAATAAAATTAAAAGTTTCGCTCAAGCCTTTGAAAAGGCTTGCAGGGTCAAGGGACAGAGTCCCTTGTGGGAGGTTTGGAGGGTGAAACCCTCCAACATTCCATTGCTTTTATCATGATT
>CADBPE010000066.1 GCA_902796475.1 uncultured Ruminococcus sp. | reverse complement strand
TTGAGCGAAACTTTTGTGTTTTGCTGCAGTGAGCAAACAACATTTTCGGGGGTGTCGGGGGGACTTTTCTGCAAAAGTCCCCCTGACCGGACGGTCAAATTTCATCGTTTCCGGTATTGGGCAGGGCGTCTTTTTTGGGCGGCATAATGGGGATCTTTATTGTAACGGTAGTTCCCTCATTTTCAACGCTGTCAATGTCAAGAGTGCCCTTGTGCAGCTTGACTATCTCGTCAGCTACCGCAAGACCTATGCCCGAACCTCTTACTGTCTGGTTTGCCTTATAGAATTTCTGCTTTATCTTGGGCAGATGCTCGGCAGGAATACCGCAGCCGTTGTCGGCTATTACGATCACGATGTTGTCGTCAGCCTGCTCAATGCTTACATTTACAACTCCGCCCTCGCCGGAATATTTAAGAGCATTGTCTATAATGTTGATAAACACCTGTCTGAGCCTGTTCCTGTCGCCAATGACCGGCGGGAGCATCTCAGGCTCTTCATAAACAATGTGCTTGTTCTCGGCATTAGCCCTCTCACGCTGCATATAGATGGATTCATCAAGCTCGGCAAGAATATCTATCTTGTCCATAATAAGCACCATGCGGTCCTGCTGTATTCTTGAAAAGTCCAGGACCTCTTCAACAATGCCGTTCAGTCTTTCGGTTTCCTTTATGATAATGCTTATGCCCTTCTGCACTGTTTTAAGATCACGGCAGCCGTCAAGCTGCATAGTCTCCGCCCAGCCCTTGATAGCGGTAAGCGGCGTGCGCAGTTCGTGAGATACCGATGAAATAAAGTCGTTTTTCAGCTTGTCGGCAGTGCCAAGCTCGCCAGCCATATAGTTTATGGTGTCGCACAGATCACCGATCTCGTCATCGTAAAATTTGTTTATGCGGGCGTCAAAGTCACCCTGAGCTATACGCTTTGCAGTGGCGCTTATCTCCTGTACGGGGCGCACGATAGAGCGCAGAAAATAAGTACTGGAAAGGAAAATAAAGAACAGTATCACCACACCTATAATACATACAAATGATATGGAAATGAATATCTTCCTGTCAGCCTCTTCCAAAGAAACGACATAGCGTATTGCGCCCACCTGTTCATTATTGCTGTCATAAAGAACTCTGGTAACTGCCATTACATTCTCGCCGGAGCTGAGATTGCCGTGCCAGTCGGCATACTGATCCTCGCTTTTCAAAGCGGCGATATAATCGGGCATGCTCTGCTGGTTGTCCGGGGCAAATCCGGTGGATGTGATGACCACCTTGCCCTCCTCGTTGATGACCATAAGCTCCATAAGCTCTTTATCCGGAAAGTTTTCAACATAGACACGGGCAGTGCTTATAAAATCGTCCTTTGAATTGAAAATATTAACAAGCTCCGAAGCGCGTCCGTTCAGCACCTGACAAATGCCCCTGTAATATGAATTTTGTATGACAATGGCAAACGCCACCACCAGAACAAAGAGGATGATCAGGATAACGCCAAAGGTATTGATCAGCCATCTTTTTGTAATTCCTCTCATGCATCTACCTCCTGAAGCGGCGGCAGGCTGCAGCCTGAGCTGTCAGTCCTAACTCAGCCCTCTCCTGCTTCCCACTTATAGCCAAGTCCCCAGACAGTGACTATATATTTCGGAGAGGACGGCGTGTCCTCTATCTTCATGCGCAGACGGCGGATATTAACGTCAACTATCTTTTCCTCGCCGACATAAGCCTCGCCCCAAACATATTTGAGGATAGCGCTTCTGTCGAGAGCCTTGCCGGGATTCGAGAAGAAATGCTCCATTATCTGGAACTCTACCTGAGTAAGCTCGATGAGCCTGCCTTTCTTCATCAAGGAGTGATTTTTCAGATTAAGCACGAAAATGCCGGACTGTATCTCCTCCTTGAAGTTGTTCTCCATGCGCATTTCTGCGATAGCAAGACGTCTGTAAAGGGCGTCTACTCTTGCAACAAGCTCTGTCGGACTAAAGGGCTTTGTTATGTAATCGTCTGCGCCCAGCATCAGACCGGAGACCTTATCCATCTCCTGAGTCCTTGCCGAGAGCATGATTATTCCCAGATTGCCGTTTTTCTTGCGAAGCTCCTTGCAGACCTGAAGTCCGTCCTTGCCGGGCATCATAATGTCAAGAATGGCTATGTCAAAATTACCGTTTGCCGCCTCGTATTTTTCAAGGGCATCTATGCCGTTTTCCGCTTCTGTCACGGAATAGCCGCCGCGCTCAAGGTTGATGACGACAAATTCCCTTATGGCAGTTTCGTCCTCTGCTACAAGTATCTTTTTCATATTCAGACCTCACTTTACTTTGTTGATGTGTCCCGTCAGTTCAGGAACACGGAATCCTGCAGTTCTGTTTCGGTTATGTTCAGCGATTCATCTGCGCTTGTAAGATATATCTCCGCCGCATAGACCGCCTTGCTCTTGACCGGCGAAAGCTCTAACAATATCTTTCCGCTGTGGTCGGCATCCTTCCATTGCTGCTCGGTATAGCGGCTTATGAGCAGCAGCCTGTCGCCTAAAGCGGCGGTTTTGCTGTTCCACATATAGAAGGTCATTTCTCTGGTCTCGGCGTCACTTCTTGCGGTAACATTGCCGAGCCATCTATCAGGCATAACAAAATAGTAGCCGTCCTTCAAATTCATAACGGTATTCATGGCAATGTTGGACTTTCTCTCCCTTGCATCATAATTGCACCATGATGTAAGGTTGCACACCGCAAAACCGTTTTCGTCCGCGGCAGCGCTCATGGGTACGGAAACAGGCACCTCTATCACGTCATCGCCGTTTATGTCACGAGAGAACACCGCCTCCGTTCTCAGCGTGGAGTTGATATAGGTGCTGCCGTCCTTTCTTCGCGCGATAGGATCTGTCAACTCATCATAAATACTGTCATAATATATCATCTGGGTACAGAATGTATTGTCGCTTCTCTTGCAGTCCACTACAACGCCCTTCTTGGAAAGTACGGCGTTTGCATCGAATTTTTTCGGAACGGGCTTTACGCCCCTGCTGCTCTCCTCGCCATCTTCATCATCGGGGTCGGTTATGATCTCACCGGAGCTTTCCTCAATAGGCACCGGCATAGCGCTTTCGGAAGAAGATCCCTCCTCGCTGCTCTCGTCAGAAGACGTCTCATTCTCAGACGGCTCATCATTGCTGCTCTGCGATCCTTCCGCGCTGCTTTCGGCGGAGCCTTCGTCATTCACAGAGCTTTCCTTATTGGGATCATCCTCTTTGCTGCTGTCAGACGATGCGTTTTCTTCCTCACGGCTGCTTTCTGCGGCGCTTTCTTTGCTGCTTTCCTCAGCGCTTTCTTCATCCGCTGACTTTTCCTCCTGAGAAGCTTCTCCATCGGAAGGATCAGACGGTGCGACTCTTGCGCTGCTGGCTGTTACCTTTATCTCGGAAAGCTTTTTCTCGGTGTTTATTGCCACATCGCCCACAACTATATTTGAAAACGCGATCACCTCAGAATCCAGTTCAAGCGAATATTTTCCCACAGGCCGCTTGTCCTGGTCGGAATACTGCAGCAGTGTCGCTGATGACGGCGTTTCCTGAGTGCTGAGAGAAAGCAGCACTATGTCGTCTATGGAATCGTTCGTGAGATCGACAATGGCAAGATCATCATAGGTCTCATCAATACTCATTTCAAACGCCTCGTCCGAATTAAAGGAATAGGCGGTAAGCGACTTGTGCGCAGAGTTATAGCTTGTCCAGCCAATGATTATATCTTCACGCTTGTCGGCGTTGATATCATAGAAAAGCACCCTGTCAACACCGGAGCTGTTGTTGGTATATGTGCCCAGACATTTCCACTCCGACTGGGCATAGGCAATTATCGACACATTGAGCTTGGTATCGTTTTCGGTGGAATACAGCGCCAGAGCGTACTCATTGTCGGTATTCTCATTTCGCAGTGTTATTGCGGAACGGTTCACCCCCCTCTGCGGGTATTTCAGATTATATGCGCCTCCCGCTTCACGGGCGATTATCTCCTGTATAGCGGCTTTGTCGCCGGTCGGTCTGGGCGGGCGCAGCAAAGAGTTGCCGTCCGCAGCCAGCCCCGAACACCCGCTAAGCGTAAGCAGACATGCCGAAAGCAGCAGCGCCGATACTTTTTTAGCTTTCTTCAACAATTTCATCATCCTCCGTAGGAAGGTCGGTTTTTACTGCGATAAGGAATTTTATCTTTATGCCCTCGTCAGAGAACATTTTTTCATGCTCGGTCATAATATTATGCTCGTATCCGGAATTATGCAGATCGTATGTAGTGTATACTATTTTAAACCCGCACTGCTCAAAATATTCCAGACTTTCCGCAAAAAGCTCATCATCGTCCGTCTTGAAATGCACGTTGCCGCCGTCCTTCAGAAAAGCGCGGTACTTCATAAGCTGCCGTGTGTGCGTGAGCCTGCGTTTTTTGTGCTTTGGTCTCGGCCAGGGGTTGCAGAAATTTATGTATATTCTGTCGGCAACGTCCTCTTCTCCAAGCATCATGTCTATTCTCTCGATGTTATGAGCCGTAAGCACCACATTATCCGGCTCTCTGCCGCCTTCTGCGTACACCCTTTCAACATTTCGCTTTGCAAGCCCCAGCATTTCATATTTTATATCAACAGCAAGATAATTATGCTCAGGGTCTGCAAAAGCCGCTTTAGACACAAAGCCGCCTTTTCCGCAGCCCAGCTCGATATACAGCGGCTGCTCCTTAACAAAGCGCTGTTTCCATTTATTTTTGAGCAGATCAGGCTCCTTTTCAAAAAAGCTGCTTGCCCAGAGTTCCGGTTTTGCCCATGGTTTATGCCTTATCCTCATTTTCTTCATTCCTGTCATTCTGCCGGAAATAACCTTTTTTGTTATAAAACCGGCTGTAATTTTTCGTTATCCTTCATTGTATCAGATTTTACCGCATATTATTTTCTTTTAAAGAATTATAGCGCTATATTATTAAATTTTACCTGAATTCGTGAAACTCAAATAGATGGAATAGCGGAAATCAAGATAAGCAGAGCTATATAAAGCTAATGTTTTACCCTTGTTCGCGCTGATAGTTGACCCGCACCAAAAGAAACGCATCGCGGCTCTTATTATATTCCAGCCGCGGGCAATTACATTTCCGCTTGTTTATCTGTGAACGCTAATACGGGAGCGCAGGCTCTGCGCCGCGAAATTGGGTGCGGCAGCTTGCCGCCGCAGG
>CADBPE010000065.1 GCA_902796475.1 uncultured Ruminococcus sp. | reverse complement strand
CAATTCCTTGTGAATTCAAACACGGAGTCAGATTATTATATCCTGACTCCGTGTTTTTCAATACGCTTTACTTTTGACGCTTACTTTACATCAGCGTCAGACACAGACGCTTATTTTGTCATTTGTTTTATTCTTCGGGCATGACTTATCAGCAGCCGCAGCCGCAGTTGTTGTCACAGCCGCCGCATCCGCAGCCATTGTTGCCGCAGCCACAGCCGTTGTTGCCGCATCCGCAGCCGCCGTTACCGCCGCAGCAGCAGAGGATAACGATGAGGATGATCACCCAAGCACAGCTGTTGTTACCGAAAAAACCATTGTTACACATAAGATATTTCCTCCTTTGTTCGATTACATTCCATAATACGCATATTACAGAAAAGTGTTACAGTATCCAAAGGAGGAAAAGAAAAATTCACCTTACCGCTGTATGGTACTTTTTAGAGCAAACGTCTGTAAAGGTTATCACTTTACAGATAAACGGTTCGCTTCGGACGGCATAAACACGTCATAATTCTTTTTTGATTTTCGATAAAGCAGCCTTTTCAAGCCGTGAGACCTGCGCCTGACTTATACCTATCTCTTCGGCGACCTCAGTCTGAGTGCGTCCTCTGAAAAACCGCAGTGAAAGTATACGCTTTTCACGTTCGTCAAGTGAATTTATAGCCTCTTTCATGGCGATCTCGTCAAGCCAGTTGTTTTCATCGCTGCTGTCGCCGATCTGATCCATTACATAAATCGTGTCTGCGCCGTCAGAATAAACCGGTTCATACAGAGAGACAGGCTCTACTATCGCTTCAAGCGCAATGACCACGCTTTCTTTTGGGATATCCAGCTCTTTGGCTATTTCCTCAACGGTCGGTTCACGGTCAAGTCTGAGCTGCAGCTGCTCCTTGATCTGCATAGCCTTGTAGGCTGTGTCGCGTATGGAGCGGCTTACTCTTACGGCGTTGTAATCCCGCAGATAACGGCGTATTTCTCCAATTATCATAGGCACGCCGTAAGTGGAGAACCTTACGTCTTTTTCGCAGTTGAAATTGTCTATTGCCTTAATCAGTCCGATACACCCCACCTGAAAAAGATCGTCGGGGTTTTCGCCTCTTCCGGCAAAGCGCTGTATAACGCTCAATACAAGCCGCAGATTACCTTTTATCATTTCCTCACGGGCTTCGCTGCTTCCGCTGCGGATCTGCTTCAGAAGCTCCTGTTTTCTTTTTTCAGAAAGTACGGGAAGCTGCGAGGTGTTTACTCCGCATATCTCCACTTTATTGTAAAGCACAAAATTACCTCCATTTGTTTTGTTATGGATAGTATTGTCAAGTAAACTGCTTTACATACAAGAGCAAGATATTTGATTTGTCCAATGTTATTTTAGTTGCAAAAAATTATTTATTATGTTACAATATTATTGATACGGTTGAAGAATTATGAATATAATAAATATTTTTTTAATTAAGAAAGGAGAATTTAAAATGAAAAAAATCAGCAGGTTACTCTCAGGACTGTTTGCAGCAGGACTGGCTGTGGCTATCGGAGGGGCAGTTGCAGGTATGAATGCGCCTGATGTCAGCGCAGCATCATCGGCGGCAGCGTTTACTTCAAGTTCTGCTTCTCTGGCGTCAACAAACTATTCAAGCTCAGTCTATGTAAAAATAGGCGATTTTGAGTATTCGGTCAAAAACAACAAAACGGCTGTGTGTATAGGCTATGTGGGCAGCAAAAAGGACTTCTCCACTGAGACATTCAGCGTACCGACAGTCATCTATACAAAGGATTTCCCGAAGGATGTCCTTGATAGCTGGTATTATGTAGGATATGCCAACAGCTTTGATGTCGTAGGGCTTGAAGCAGGCGGCTTCAGCGGACTTACCGTTATGCGTTTCGCTCTTCCGAGAAATCTTCAGTATGTGCTTGGCAGTTTCAGGAATACATACATAGGCGGCTTTCTCATGCTTAATTCTGACAACCAATATCTGAGTACCGACAACCAGATAAACGCGCTCACCAGCAAGGACGGCTCCAAGCTTTATTACTATCCCTCAAAGCAGACTCTCTACAATACCGCATACGGCAGTAATGTTATCATACCGGCAAGCGTTAAAAGGATCGAGAAGTATGCCTTTTCAAGCTGTACGCTTACAACGGTGGATTTCCCCAGCAGGATAGAATATGTGGGATATGGATCTTTTGAATATTCAAAATTTACCAAGATAATCTTTGAAGGCAGCGCTCCTGTGTTTGAAGCTATGCCTGGTCCTTACAACGATCACGGCACATTTAACGGCGCTTCATATCTTTCATCTATAATAATCAGGGGCAAGGACGGCGAATACAATACTGACGGCTACGGCATTGTCTATAATAAGGACATGACCAAGCTTGTCCTTGTTCCGCAGAACAGACAGGCGGCCTTCCCCGTTGCGGATACCTGTAAGGAGATCGGCTATTACGCATTCTATAAGAGCAAGGCAAATCCCATTATCTATGGAACTGTAACCAAGATAGACGACTTCGCTTTTCCGCAGGTAAATTCTAACTTCAAGATCTGGGGCCTTAAAAATACAAAGATAGAGACTTTCGCATCCGAGCATAATATTCCTTTTTCTGAGACATTTTCATATACGGCAAACTCAGACAATACAGGAGTTACAGTCACTAAATATATTGGTCCGGCAAATTATTTCTTTCTCCCGGATAGTGTAAACGGCAAGCCGATCAAGGGCATCGGTGAAAAGGCGTTTATGTACAACACCAGCATTACCTATATCAATATGCCCGATACGATCAACTATATAGGCGACTATGCTTTCTACGGCTGTACAAAGCTCTCTACGGTCTATCTGCCGTCAAACAGCAGCGATCCCATTACTTATATCGGAAAATATGCTTTCTATAATACCGCTATCAAGGGCATCTATATTCCATATGGTATTACCAAAATTGACTCGTATTCTTTTTACGGCTGCCCGAATCTTACTTCCTTTACCTTTGCCGGCAGCGTCAATACCATAGGCAGCTACGCTTTCGGACGCTGCACCGCGCTCGAAAGCATAAAAATAGCTACTCATGTAAAGAACATACAGGCAGGCGCATTCTTCGGCTGTACATCACTGAAAAATGTTGAGATCATGAACGGTGTTGAGGTCATCGGCTCCTTTGCGTTTGAAAACACTGCTCTCACATCACAGACCTTACCGAAGACCGTTTCAGGAATATATTCTAACTCCTTCGGATACAGCTACAACAGCGAAACAAAGACGCATAGCCGTGACAGCAAGTTTACGAAGATAACCGGTTATCCCGCTACCGCCGCCCATACCTATGCGAAGAATAACAATATCACATTTGACTCGATAGTGCAATACAACACGACGGACGACGGCACAGGCATTATCATAACAAAGTTCAAGGGCAATGACGGTGAATACTCGATACCCTCATATATAGACAACAAGCCTGTCAAGGAAATAGCAAGCAGCGCATTTTCGGGCAATACCACACTTATCAAGATCATAATTCCGAATACCGTTACCAAGATCGGTCCTAATGCCTTCTATAATGCTTCTGATCTTTCAACGATATCTATGCCGTCTACGATCACCGAGATGGGTTACTATGCCTTCGGCAAATGTACGAGTCTCAAATACTTCTATTGTCCTTCTGATCTGAAATCTATCGGATTCAATGCTTTTGACGGCTGTACAAGCCTGTCTTTTGTATCACTCAATTCGGGTCTTGAAACAATAGGAAATTCCGCATTCATCAATACCGGTCTCCTTTCAATAACCGTTCCTAAGAGCGTTACATCTATCGGCGCTCACGCTTTCGGATATAAATATACGACAAACGGCTTCGAGCCGATCAGCGGTAAGTTTGAACTGATCGGTTATGCCTATACAAAGGCTGAAAGCTATGCAAACGGCAATCCTTCCATTACCTTCATCCCGCTTTATGAACCCTTCCACAACACATCGACTATCAGTGAGCACACCGTCACGCTTGGAAATTCCGTTACCGTAAACGCTTCATCCGTCGGAGGAAAGCGTCCTGTGGTTTACATGGTCGAATACTCCAAATATAGCAGCGATAATTGGAAAACAGTACAGAACTACAGTGATAATATTACTATTCCCGTAAAGCTGCCGGCTGTCGGAGATTTTCGTGTCAGAGTAACGGCAAAGGATGACAGGGGCTACACCGAGGAGTATTCCTTCTTTGTTGAGGTGAAAAAGGCAAGTGAGCTTGTAAACACATCTACGATCTCAAAAACAAAGGTCGTTCTTGGCAGCAAGGCGACTGTAAGCTGCTCGGCAGAGGGCGGCTCAGGCTCTTATCTCTATGCGGTATTATACAAGAAAGCTTCTGTAAGCAGCTATTCTGTCAGGCAGAATTACAGCAGCAATGCTTCGGTAGATATTGAGTTCAAGGCTGCCGTAAAATACGATGTTCTTGTAAAGGTCAAGGACAGCAACGGAAAGATCGCGAAGAAGAGCTTTGTTGTAGAGGTTGTAAAGCCGCTTACAAACACATCCACTATCTCAGCCACCACCATCAAATTAGGTCAGAAGGCAACTGTCACCGGCAGTGCCACAGGCGGAAAGTCTCCGTATCTGTATGAGGTCTTATACAAGAAATCGTCTGCGGCGAATTATTCAACAGCGCAGTCATTCAGCTCTAACAATGTTGTTGATATCACGCCCAAGACTGCCGTAAATTATGATATTCTTGTAAAGGTGAAAGACCAGTTCGGCACGATCAAAAAGAAGTCATTCACTCTGTCCGTAAAAAAATAAGCGGCGAGGTCGTTACTATCCTTACAATTGCAAGCAGAGGATTTTGGGTCTGTTTTTTGTAACAAGCCTTTGGTAAATCAAAATACAACATCGCCCCGTCTTCAAAAGAAAAGATGGGGCGATGTTGTATTTCACATAAACCGTTTCGGCATACTGTGCTCGAAAGCGAACAGGTTGCTTCAGGATCAAAAAAAGTTGATATTTCTTACGTTTGCTGATATACTTTAATCAAATATCACAAAAAAAGGAGAAGCTATGAATTTACCCGTACAAGTAACGCAGGAAGAATTATCGGAAATATTGCTCACGGTCGCACCGGTTCGTCCGGTGTTTATCTGGGGCGCACCCGGCATCGGAAAATCAGCGCTCGTAGAGCAATTCGCTGTTGACGTTGGTATGGAATGTGTTTCGCTTCTCGGAAGTCAGCTGGCTCCTGAGGATATAATCGGCATACCGAGGATCAACGGAAATGTATCCGAATTTCTTCCGCCTAAAATGATAGCAAGAAACGAACCGTATGTTCTCTTTCTGGATGAGCTGAACGCTTGTTCACAGGAGGTGCAGAAAGCATTTTACAGTCTGATCTATGAACGCAGGATAGGAGAGTATCATCTTCCGAAGGGAAGTGTTGTTATCGGCGCCGGCAACAGGGCGCAGGATAATGCAATAGTAAAAACAATGTCATCAGCTCTTGTTAACCGTATGTTCCATGTTCAGCTCAAGGTGGATGTAAAACAGTGGCTCTCATGGGCGTACAGCGCCGGAATACATCCTTGGATAACGGATTACATAAACGCCCGTCCGGAGCATCTTTTTTCGGTGCCGCCTAAGACAGAGGAACCGTTTTCGACACCTCGGTCATGGCATACCCTGAGCGATCTTATCAAGGAGTTTGAAGTGACCGGTCTTGAACCCGGTTCTCCGATGCTGAAAACACTTGCCTACGGATGTATCTCACCGGCTCATGCGGGAATGTTTGTTGCCTATACAAAGCAGCTTGGAAATAAAAATCTACTGTCAGAGATAATCAAAGGCGAAGCTCGATGGCCGGGCAAGCCCGAAGACAGAGATGTGCTGTACTTTCTTGCGCAGTCCTTCCGTGACCGTCTGCTTCTGGAGCTGCCTCAAAATAAAGATCAGCTGGACGCTAATACACAGATGCTTACCCACAGGGCAAAGGCTCTGATGAAAGAGCTTGCGTCCATAAATTTTGAGCTTGCGCAGCTTGTCGCTTCTGATGACGGCGGAAAAACTCTGCCCGACTGGTTCATGGTAGAGATCGTTCGTGATCTGCCAAGGCTTATTCAGAAGTAGGTGGTGTTATGGCTAAAAATGCAAAGGGCAAAGCAAAGATAACACCGGCAGTCCAATATATTTACGAGGGACAGGAACTGCTGAAAAAGCACCCTCTTTTCAGCAGAATGAGCGGAAGAGAGGATATAAGGGAGTTCAGCGCTGAAAAGAAAAACGGATCAGCTTATGTTACCATCGGCGGATATATTATGCTCAACAAAAACAAGCGTCATACTCCGCAGGAATGGGCGTATATAATAGCGCATCTTTTGCTTCATCTTGGTTTGGGGCATACCAATCCCGACAAGGTATCCAAAGCGGTCGATATACGTCTATGGAATATAGCCTGCGACATTTACATTACAAAGTTTTTGCAGGATATAAAATTTCAGGGAGCGCCCGATGAGTCGCTTATTATTGACACTTTTCCGGGCAGCCTGCAAAATGAGAAGACTATTTATGAATATTTATTCGAACACAAGGAATCCGCAGAGGAATACAAAGTGCTTGGGGTCTGCGGGATAAATAATAATGATATATTCGATCTGGAAGATATTTGGGACGCTCGCGGATACCGCTGGCGTTCCAAGGATCATTATGAACAGGTGTTTGCTGAGGCTTTGCAGCATTCCGTAAAAAGTGTTTTGCAAAGTGCCGCAAGTGCAGAACTCCTTGCGGAATACGATACACGCTCTCGCAGGGCGGCAAACTGGTTCATAAACAGCTTTCCGCTTTTGGGCGGATTGGCCGCTCATTTTAAGATCATTGAGGACAGCGAATATTGCCAGAAAAACGATATACAGATCGCTGCGGTAGATGCAGGACTAAAGGAAATATATGTCAATCCTGCGGCAGGTCTGTCAGATGATGAACTGCGTTTTGTACTGGCACATGAGTTTCTTCATGCAGGTCTTGACCATGCCAACAGGGCAAAGGGAAGAGACGGTTATCTGTGGAACGTAGCGTGTGATTATGTTATAAACGGCTGGTTAAAGGAAATGAAGATAGGTACTATGCCGCAGTGCGGTTCGCTGTATGATGAAACGCTCAGCGGTATGTCGGCAGAGGAAATATACGACGAGCTTGTCCGTAATATCCGTGTCAGCAGGAAGCTTCTGACTTTGCGCGGCTACGGCAAGGGAGATATTATCGGCGCAGACGAAAGGCGAAACGGAAGCGTTACACTTGACGATTTCTGTAAAAATGCGCTTATGCAGGGACTTGAATATCAGATTCAAAACGGCAGAGGACTTATCCCTGCCGGACTTGTTGAGGAGATACGCGCTCTTGCGATGCCTCCGATACCTTGGGATGTAAAGCTTGCAAAATGGTTTGACGATTTCTTTGCGCCTATCGAAAAGCACCGTACCTATGCCCGCCCAAGCAGACGTCAGGCAAGCACTCCTGATATACCGCGCCCCAGATATTTTATTGATGATACCCAAACGGACGGAAGAACCTTCGGCGTTATCATAGACACTTCTGCTTCAATGTCGGCAAAGGCTGTCGGTATAGCGCTTGGAGCTATTGCCAGCTATGCCGATGCTAAGGATGTTCCAAAAGCAAGGGTGATTTTTTGCGATGCGCAGGCCTATGATAAGGGATATCTTTCTCCGGAAGAAATAGCCGGAAGGGTAGAGGTTATAGGCAGAGGCGGTACGATATTGCAGCCTGCTGTCGATCTGCTTGAAGCGGCAAAGGATTTCCCGAAGGATGGTCCCATACTTATCATCACCGACGGCTATATAGAAAAAGACCTGAAGATTAAGAGAGAGCATGCCTTTCTGCTGCCTGAAGGAAACGTACTGCCGTTTCGTCCTCAGGGTAAGGTGTTTTATTTTGAAAAATAAAGATCCTGATCCTTTCTGAACAATTCAAAGGCTCTTCAAAGATCTGTATCTTTATAAAAATGTAGTTGATTATTTTGCTGATCTATGCTATAATTATCTTAACAATAATAAAAGGAGGCTATATTTATGGCTTATAAGATTACTGACGAGTGTATCTCTTGCGGCGCTTGCGCAGCTGAGTGCCCTGCAGGTGCTATTTCTGAGGGTGACGGCAAGTACGAGATCGATGCAGATGCTTGTCTCGATTGCGGCGCTTGTGCAGGTGTATGTCCTGTTGGCGCTCCCACAGAGGCTTAAGCGCACAAAGGCTGTAAGCTGTCGGCGCAGAGGCGGCAAGCTGCAGTTCCCAATTTCGCATTGTTAGTTTACTCATGCCAAAATAAACGCATCGCAGTCGTTACTATACTTATAACCGCGAACAGTGCAGTTTTGGTTTGTTTTTCTTATAACGCGAATACGGGAGCGGCAGCTTGCCGCCTCTTTACTTTTATACTTTGATATGGTAAAATGTTATTATAATAAATTATCGGCCCGCAGGAGGCTTAAAAATGAATACTAAAATAAAGACAGAAAATACCGATGCATTGTATGAGGCAATCCTTACACTTAAAAGCGTAGAGGAATGTTATGCTTTTTTTGACGATCTCTGTACTGTGCCTGAGATCAAGGCTATGTCCCAGCGCTATGCCGTGGCAAAGATGCTTGACGCCGGAGAGATATATACAGAGATAGTCGAGCAGACCGGTGCAAGCACAGCGACTATCAGCCGAGTAAACAGGGCGCTTAATTACGGCAGTGACGGCTATGCACTTGTATTTGAACGCACCAAAAAGAACAAGGACGAGGAGAAAAAAGAGTGAGTGCATATTCATATTTTGCGGAATTTTATGATACTCTGACCGGCAATGTGGAATATGACAAGAAGGCAGACTATATGATGGAGCTTTTCCGCCGACACGGCCATGAACCGGGGCTTACTCTTGACCTTGCTTGCGGGACCGGCAGCCTTACACTGGAGCTTGCCCGCCGAGGGGTGGATATTTTCGGAGCTGATGCTTCTGCTGATATGCTTTCCATCGCCCGTCAGAAATTTGACGAGGAAGAACGACAAACGCTTTTCCTTTGCCAGAAAATGCAGTCGCTGGAGCTTTACGGAACGATAAACACATGTATCTGTACGCTCGACAGCATAAACCATCTGCCGTCGAAAAAGGCGGTTATTTCTGCTTTTGGCAGGATAGCCCGTTATCTCGATGACGAAGGATTGTTTGTTTTCGACTGCAATACAGTGTACAAGCACCGCCATGTGCTGGGGGATAACTGCTATATATACGATACTGAGCAGGTTTTTTGCGCGTGGCAGAACAACTATTTTGAAAAAGATAATAAAGTCATCATCACTCTGGATTTCTTTGAGCCTGACGGAAAGCTCTACCGAAGGTATACGGAGCAATTTTCGGAACGCGCCTATACCCGTGAGGAAATGAATGACATGCTTGATCTGTCCGGACTATGCCCCGAGGCAGTGTATGACGACATGTCGTTTGAGCCGCCAAAGGCTGATTCCCAGAGAGAAATATATGTAGTAAGGAAGAAAAGAAAATGAGCAAAGACAGAATTATTCGATGCATTACACCGGACGGCGGCATTATGGCATGTGCCGCTGATACCACCGACATTGTCTACACCGGCGCAAAGCTGCACATGACCTCTCCTGTTGCTACCGCTGCGCTCGGACGTCTGCTTACGGCTGCGACTATAATGGGGGCTCAGCTAAAGCAGGACGATGCAAGTCTTACCCTGCGCATAAAGGGCGATGAAAGCGAAACAGGCGCAGTAATAGCTGTTTCTGACAGCAAAGGAAACGTAAAAGGCTATGTTCAGAATCCCGATTGTCCGACTGAATACTACGCAAACGGCAAGCTGAATGTTGCCAAGGCGGTAGGCAGAACTGGTATTCTTAACGTGATGAAAGATTTCGGCGCAGGGGAACCTTATGTTGGTCAGGTACCGCTTGTTTCGGGCGAGATAGCCGAAGATATCACCAGCTATTACGCTACCAGTGAACAGATACCGACAGCCTGCGCCTTAGGTGTGCTGCTTGACAAAGAGGATCATCAGGTGCTTCTTGCCGGCGGACTGCTTATACAGCTTCTTCCGGGAGCGTGCGATGAGGATATAGACAAGCTTGAAAAAAACATTTCAGAGCTTGAGCCGATGACTACAATGCTTGCCAAGGGTATGAGTATAGAAGAGATATGCCGTACTGCGCTTAAAGGCTTTGATGTTGAAGTGCTGGACGAAGCTCCGGTGAGATATGCCTGCTCGTGCAGCCGTGAGAAGATAATAGATGCTTTCTCTACGCTCAGCGATGATGAGATACGTTCGCTTGCCGATGAAAAAGGTTATGCGGAAGCAGTCTGTCACTTCTGCAAGAAAAAGCACCGTTTTTCAAAGCTCCAGCTTGAGCAGATAATCAAAGAAAGAGCAGCGTCTTCCGACTCAGATAAAACCGAATAAAAAAACAGCCGATGGAGAGTGTCTCCACCGGCATTTTTATTGCTTATGAGTAAAAAGAGGTTATTCCATAGTATTCTTCAATTGTAAGTCCGCTGCTGGCTATCTCGGAAGCCTTTTGCGCGCCAAGATAGCGAATGTGCCAGGGCTCGTATTTGTAGCCGGTCACGGATTCCTTGCCCTTCGGATATCGGATTATAAAGCCGTATTTCACGCAGTTTTCAGCCAGCCATATCGCTTCTGGAGTACCGTCAAAATAATCCGAGGTAGTGTTAACATCGATCGCAAGACCGGTCTGATGTTCGGAGTGACCGGGTCGGGCGGAACATCTGTCGGCCTGTTCAACTCCTCTGTCATAAACGAATGAGTTGTAGGTGTAGCTTTGTGTCCAGTAGCTTCTGAAATCTGAAATTATGTAAAGGTATATACCATCGTTAGCGGCAGCCCTTGCCATGCACTTAAATGCGTCATAGGCTTCAGGATCCAGACCATCGCCAAAATCCATTGGCAAAGAATACGTTTTGTTGGCAATAAGTATTCCGTCAATATAGGTTACGCCGTCAACAACGTAAATACTTTTAAGCTGTTCGGAACATTTTTTGCTCCAGTCGGAGCTTACGATCTGACCGCTTTCCGCTTTTTTGAAGGCGCATACATGATAATAGTATTTAGAATTGACTTTCAGATCTTTAAGCGTGACCCTTGTATTTGCGGTTTCTATTATCCTGCATTTTTTCGGAGCAAGGCTTTTTGCGGTAGAATAATGTACAATATATCCGTCGGCGCCGTCTACTGCATTCCAGCTTATATCTATCTGATTCACCTTGCTTTTGGAGCTTTTTATTATCGGTACAGCAAGCTCTGATGAAATTTCAGGGCTGAATGTATTTGAACTTTCCTGTACTGATGTTTCAGCTTCTGAGCTTTCCTGCCTTGATGTTTCATTCCCTGAGCTTTCCTGCTGTGATGTTTCGGACTTTGAACTCTCTTTTTTTGATGTTTCAGCTTCTGAACTTTCCTGTTTCGATATTTCAGTCCTTGAACCTTCCTGCATGGTTGTTTCAGGCGTTGAGATATCCGACCTTGATGTATTCGGAGCTGCCGATGAACTGTTCTGTATAGACGATCCCGCTTGTGAGTTTACCAGTGAAGCGTCTGTAACGGAAATCTCCTGAGCAGATACGTCCGGTATTGAGCTTTCCGGAATTGATGATTCAGACAGCGAACTCTCTTTTTGAGTTGATGTGGAAGGGGAGCTTTCGCACTGTGTTTTTAATGTATCTACGTCGCTTTCGGAAACGTCATTGTCTGTCTCAAAAACAACGTCCGAAGCCAATGCAATGCTGTTTTCATTTGTAACGCCTTTTCCGGTCGGCGCACAGGAAAAAGACGAAAATACAAGAAGTGATGATATTATAATAACCGCTTTATTTTTCATTGATGATGCCTCTGCAATTTTCATTATGTTTTAGAAGTCTAATTACAGTATAATTCTAAACTATTATTATCGAATAGTCAATGATAAAATGACAAAAATATATAAAATTATACAATTTATTCAATGAAATAACCGATTAATCTATCCGGATTTTACCATTAAATCAGCGCCGAGAAAAATAAACTGTGAATAATATACATTTTTTCTGATATAAAGTCAGTAAAGCCGCTGTATTTATAAGCTTTCAGAAAATTATCTTGATCTGTAATTGTCAAAACGTCAGAAAAATACAATATTTTGTGAATAATAATATATTTTGTGTATGAATATATTGCATTTTTATTAATTATTCACAAGATTATTTGAGGCATGATATCCGCTTTGATACAGTCAGAACCACAAATCAGGGAAGCAGGAAAGCTCTGACCGGAAATATTATGATCGGCAGCTTTTTTGTTTTAGTCTGCCGATCGTGGCTTTAAGCTCCTTGCCGCTGACCTTGCCTGAGAGAAGAATGAGCGCAGCAAGATTTGGTATTGCCATAAGTCCGTTAAGTGTGTCAGAGATCTCCCATACAAGCGACAGGCTCATAATGCAGCCCAGCCAGGCAGCCGCAGCATAAACAATTCGGTATGCCCGGATAAACTTTCCGCCAGTAAGATATTCCAGACTCTTCTCGCCGTAGTATGACCACGAAACAAGTGTGCCGAACGCAAACAATATTATCGACACAGACATAAAGATACCGCCGATCTCGCCGGTAACGCTTTTGAATGCATAACCGCAAAGCTCTATGCCGTCCAGTCCGAGAGCGTCTCCTCCGGTCACAAGTATACAAAGAGCCATCAGCGTACACAGAACAATAGTATCGGTAAATACCTGAAAGATCCCCCACATACCTTGTTCGTAGGGATCATTGGCTTCGGCGGCGCAGTGAACGATGGGAGAGGTTCCGAGTCCGGCTTCGTTAGAAAAAACGCCTCTTGAAACGCCGTATTTTATCGCCTGAGCCATGCCATAGCCCATAAAACCGCCGGAAACTGCCCTGATATCAAAAGCGCCGGACACTATCCGCAAAAACGCTGAGGGAACTGACTGTATATTTACAAGGATCACTATCATTATGCCGAGAATGTAAATACCCGTCATGGCAGGAACGAGTTTTTCCGTTAGTCTGGAGATCCTGCTTATTCCGCCGAAGATTATCACACCTACGATCACGGAAAGAACAGCGCCGCTTATCCAGACAGGTACGCCGAAGCTTTCTTTTAAAGCACCGGCAACGGAATTGCTCTGGGTCATGTTTCCCATGCCAAGAGAAGCCAGGGCGCATATCAGCGCAAAACATACAGCGAGCCATCTGCATCCGAGACCTTTTTCTATGTAATACATAGGTCCGCCGCAGTAGGAGCCGTTTTTCTTTTCACGATACTTGATGCCAAGCACATTTTCTGCAAAAACTGTAGCCATTCCGAAAAAAGCCGCCAGCCACATCCAGAAAACTGCGCCGGCGCCTCCTAAAGTTATCGCATTTGCCACTCCGACGATGTTTCCTGTACCCACAGACCCCGCCAGAGCCGTAGAAACCGCCTGTAAAGGTGAAATACCTGCTGCACTTTTCCTGCTTTCTTTTTTTCTGAAAACAGACATGATAGTATTGCTCCACCATATTTTTATACCGAAGAGCTGAAAGCCGCGAAGCTTTACAGTGTAAAAAACACCGGTTCCCATCAGTATAAGCAGCATATATGGTCCCCAGACAAGGGAATTGATCCGTTCATTGATTTCTTGCAGCAGTTCCATTTTGTCACACCTTTATCATGGTAGTATCAACATCTGATGCAAGTATATGCTGAAGAAGCTTTATTTAATGATACGGTATAATAATCGGCGAAATCACTTGCAACGACTCGTTTTATATGGTATAATGTATAAAATTACCAATATCGGAGGTTTTTATTATGCCAAATTGGTTAAAGGATGCAGTTTTCTATGAGATCTACCCACAGACCTACTGTGACAGCAACGGTGACGGTATCGGCGATATCAACGGTATCATCTCAAAGCTTGATTATGTAAAGAGCCTGGGCTGCAACGCTATCTGGCTCAATCCTGTCTATGATTCTCCTTTTATGGACGCCGGCTATGACGTCAGAAATTACTACAAGGTAGCCGAGCGCTACGGCACAAACGAGGATCTGAAGCATCTTTTTGAAGTTGCTCACGAAAAGGGCATACGGATCCTTCTTGATCTTGTTCCCGGACATACCTCTGACCAGAATGAGTGGTTCCTCAAGAGCAAGCAGGCGGAAAAGAACGAGTTCAGTGGAAGATACATCTGGACAGACTGTGTTTGGGAGGCTCCTCCGCAGTACAGATTGCTTTGCGGCATTACGCCCCGTGACGGCAACTATATGGTGAATTATTTCAGTTCACAGCCTGCCCTCAATTACGGCTTCAACAAGATAACCCATCCCGCATGGCAGAAGAAACCTACCGATCCGGATTGCGTGGCGACCCGTGAAGCTCTGAAGTATATTATGCGTTTCTGGCTGAAAATGGGATGCGACGGTTTCCGTGTGGATATGGCAGACTCTCTTGTAAAGGGCGAGGACGGCGAGAAGCCTGAGACCTGTAAGGTCTGGAAGGATGTCCGCGCTATGCTCGACAAGGAATTTCCGGATGCTGCGATCGTTTCTGAGTGGTGCAATCCCAAGGTCGCTGTCGGCGCAGGCTTCCACAGTGATTTCTACCTTGACCACGACGACAACGGCTATCGCATACTTTTCCGTGACAAAAACTGGGAAACAGGGGAGTGCAAGGCTGTTTTTGGCAAGAACGGCAAGGGCGATATAATGAAGTTTCTTGACGAGTACCTTGATGACCTCAAGGGTACCAAGGGCAAGGGCTACATCAGCTTTATTACATGCAACCACGACACCCCCAGAATGACAAGAATGTTCACGCCTCTTGAAGCGAAGATAGCTTATTCTTTCGTTTTCCTGATGCCTGGTGTTCCTTTCCTTTATTACGGCGACGAGATCGGCATGAAGTATATGGAAGGACTCAACAGTAAGGAGGGCGGTTACAGCAGGACAGGTACCAGAACTCCGATGCAGTGGAACAGCAGTGTAAACTGTGGTTTCTCGTCTGCGCCTGCCGAAATGCTTTATCTGCCGGTAGACACATCCGAGGATGCCGTTACCGTAGAAAAATGCGAGGCTGATCCGGATTCCATCCTCAACACGCTCAGAAAGGTCATAAAGCTTCGCCACGAGAACGAGGATCTCCAGTCTGACGGCGGTTTTGAGGTGGTTTATGCGAAGAAGAACACCTACCCGTTCATTTTCAGGAGAGGCAGCTTTATAATTGCTGTCAATCCTACCGAAAAGGCTCAGGAAGCTCCGTTTGATCTTGAGTGCGAATGTGTATTCTCTATCGGCAAGGCTGATGCTGCCAAGAAGAAGCTGGCTATGGCTCCTCAGTCACTTTGCGTATATAAGCTCAGTGACTGAACTATTTGTTAAACAGACCGCTTTACATAAACAGAACCAGGGACAGTGCAGAAAGCGCGCTGTCCCTGGTTCTGCGTATATAGCATCTGCAACAAAACACAAGTTTTTCAGGAAGGTTTTCCCCAGTGTAACCTGCATCGCAAAATTGATTTCCGTGTTTCCGTGATACCCATGCTTGACATATACAGACAAAAAATATATAATAATTAGGTAGTTTAGTAAAGGAGAACGTGAAATGAAAAAGAATGTCCAACCTGTCAGAACGACAGAAAATATCACACGATTTGACGTTTCACAGGAAACCGGTCTGAATGACGAGCAGGTCAGCCAGCGTAAAGCCGAAGGGCTTGTCAATAACGATAAGCCTCTGACCACCAAAAGCATAAAGAGGATCTTTTACGATAATATCGTAACGCTGTTCAACGTCCTCAACCTGCTGCTGGGTATTGCGGTATTCTGCGTAGGATCCTATAAGAATATGCTTTTCCTTGGTGTAATGCTGTGCAATACCTCTATCGGAATATTTCAGGAGATCAGGGCAAAGAGGACTATCGACAAGCTCTCCATCGTATCTGCCACCAAGGTCACCGTCATACGAAACGGCGAAAAGAGGCGTGTCGGTATAGATGAGATCGTGCTTGATGATATCATCGAGTTCTCTCAGGGCAATCAGATCCCGGTGGACTGTATCGTTATTTCCGGCAACTGCGATGCAAACGAATCCCTGCTTACAGGCGAATCAGACGCTATCCACAAAAAGCCCGGCGACATGATGTATTCGGGCAGCTTCATCGTCAGCGGAAAATGCTATGCCAGAACCGAGCATGTGGGCAGCGATAACTACGCCTCAAAAATCTCCGCAGAAGCAAAGTATATCAAGAAGGTCAACTCCGAGATACTCTATACCCTCAACAAGATCATCAAGGTGCTCACCTTCATCATTCTCCCTTTGGCGATCCTTATGTTTCTCAGACAGTTCAGTCTTGAGGGTAATACCACCGGACTTAACACTATGTGCGTGTTCGGTCCCATAGACCCGCATCTCGTAAAGGCGGTTGTAAATACCGTTGCCGCTGTTACAGGAATGATCCCGGAAGGACTTATCCTCCTTACAAGTACGGTTCTTGCGGTAAGCGTTATCAGGCTTTCGCAGCACAAGGTTCTGGTTCAGGAGCTTTACTGCATAGAGACTCTTGCAAGAGTAGATGTGCTTTGTCTTGACAAGACTGGTACTATCACCGAGGGCTGCATGGAGGTTGCCGATTACGTTCCGTTTGGCGGCAAGACCGAAAAAGAGAATCTTGCCGATGTGCTGTGCGGTCTGGTAAATGCTCTTGACGATACCAATGCGACATTTATGGCGCTGAAGGATAAATTCGGAGGCAAATCGGAGATGAAGTCTGACAAGGCTGTTCCCTTTGCATCTGAAAAGAAGTGGTCAGGCGCTCATTTTGAGGGTCAGGGCTCATACATCATGGGCGCAGCCGAGTTTATTCTTGGTACAGTTCCCGCAGAGCTTAAGGAAAAGCTTGACGGCTACGCAAAGAACTACCGTTCCATAATCATTGCGCATTCGGACAATGATTTTAAAGACAAGGAACTTCCTGATGATATTGAGGTCATAGGAATAGTGCTGCTCAACGATAAGATCAGGGAAGAGGCTCCACAAACGCTGCGCTACTTTGCGGATCAGGGCGTTGAGGTAAAGATAATTTCCGGCGACAATCCGATCACTGTTTCCGATGTTGCAAGACGCGCACAGGTCAAAAACTATGACAAATACATTGATGCGACAACTCTCCGGACCGACGAAGACATAAGCGAAGCGATGAAGAAATACACCGTTTTCGGCAGAGTTACCCCCGCACAGAAGAGAAAGTTCGTTGTTGCTCTGAAAAAACAGGGTCATACCGTTGCGATGACAGGAGACGGCGTAAATGACGTTCTTGCGCTCAAAGAGGCAGACTGCAGCATAGCTATGGCAGCCGGAAGTGATGCTGCCAGAAACGTAGCTCAGCTTGTGCTGCTGGATTCAAATTTTGCATCAATGCCAAAGGTAGTTGCCGAGGGCAGGCGAACGATCAATAACATCCAGCGCTCGTCAACGCTGTTCATTGTAAAGACTATCTTCTCGACCATTCTTGCTATTATTTTCCTGATGCTTACGGCGCCTTTCCCGTTCCAGCCCATACAGCTCACGCTTGTCAATGCCTGCACTATCGGTATCCCGTCACTTATTCTGGCGCTTGAGCCAAACAAGAACCGTATCAAGGGTGTGTTTATCCTTAACATCCTCGAAAAAGCTATACCTGCGGGCATAACTACGGTTATCATCGTGCTGCTGTGTATTCCGGCGATGAATATTTTCGGGCTTACTGTTGACGAATATTCCACGCTTGCGGTTTGTCTGACGGCGTTAACGGCGTTTATGATCCTGTTCCAGGTATCCATGCCGTTCAATAAGATCAGAGTAGCTCTGTTTGTGCTGATGCTTACCGGAATGACCATCGGAGTGACCTGCTGCAATAATATTGTGCTCTTTGGCAAGGAGTTCGGAAGCTTGTTCAATTTTGCGTACTTTACCCCGCAGCTTCTTATCATCCTCGGAGTAATGGCGCTTATCGCGCTTACTATATTCATTCTTACGACCATTCCGATGAAGAGTACCTTTGAAAAGCTTAACAAACGCTTTGAAGGCCGCTCTTTCCGTCCGGAAAACACCTGATCCGTTTCCGGAAGAAAAACAGAATTTTGTCATAAAATATCCCCTCCCGAAATACTATATTTCAGGAGGGGATTTCTATGAATTGCTGTCGTGTGACAGAGCTCAGGCACAAAGAGGTCATCAACAGCACTAACGGCTGTCGTATCGGGTTTGTTGATGACGTTGAGGTGGATACCGAAACAGCAAAGGTAGTTGCGCTGGTGATCTACGGAAGATCGAGGTTTTTTTATTTTTTCGGCAGGGGAGATGATACGGTTATCCGTTGGGAAAATATCAAACTGATCGGTGAGGACACAATACTTGTTACGCATTGTCCTATGCGCTACCAGAAGCAGAAAAAGCCGAAGTTAGCTTTTCTGCCGTTTTTTCACTGAGATGTATTATTGCTCTTCGATAGCTTCGATAAGGAAGCTGACCGGACGGAAGCCATCATTGCATGATATCATAACGGAACGCTTGTTTTTCATCCAGCCGGAATAAATATCCTCAGCGCCGTAAGCAAGCGCCATTACAAATGCAGACATACTGTCCCAGGCGCTTTCACATAAGCCTTCGGGACGCTGCCAGTTCTCGCTGAAGAAAACCCTGCCGATCTCCATGTCGCAGGCATGCTGTATAGGGTTTTCGTATTTTTCGATAAGATCGGTGTGACAGACCTTTTTCATTACGGTTATCCTGACCTTTTTCATTGTGCATTACCTTCCTTTTGTGTGTTCTGCATTTGCGATGGCAAAATAATAATATCGGAGGAGAAAATAATGATACATAATATGAAACTTGCTCATAAGCCTTTTCAAATGATTGCCAGCGGTCAAAAAACGATAGAACTCCGCCTTTATGACGAGAAAAGGCAGCTGATCTCTGTGGGAGATGAGCTGTGCTTTACCGATGCAGAAAATAGCAAACAGATAAGAGCGAGAGTCGCTGCGCTGCATATATTTGACAGCTTTGATGAGCTTTACAGAAGTCTGTCAATGATCAAATGCGGCTATACTCCGGAGAATGTCAGCAAGGCAAGTCCTGATGATATGCTGAAATATTACCCTTACGAAAAGCAGCAGCTATATAAAGCTGTCGGCATAGAACTGACCTTGATCTCTGAATGAAAATGTAATTTCTTGCGCCCACGCTGACTTATGCTTTTCTTTTTTTGGGCTGGGGAAGCTCAGAAAGCGCATGGTGTTGAACAGCTCTTTAAGATGCTCACGGTTATCCGGATCGTCCACCATGAGCATTTCCTTTGCGCCCTCATATGGAACTTCAAGTGAAGCTTCCGGCATGAGCCTTCTTGCGGAGCGAGTGAACTTTACAAGAAACCGGTCATCATATATTCCGCCAATGACCTTGCCTTGATAATATATTATATATTCACCCATCATGGGTCTGTAAGTGATATCTTCAAGTCCGGAAAGCTGACCGAGAATATATTCCAGATATTCCTTGCTTGATGCCATAATATTACACTCCTTTTGAAGACAGGTCGATCTCATTCTGATAGGCATGAAGTGTGCGGTTGTCAAAAAGCACCCATTTTATCACGTCTATCTTACCGGGATGTTCTCTTACAAAGCAGTGCGCAGTGCTTACGGCGATTTTTGCGGCTTCATTCAGAGGGAAACGGTAAACGCCTGTTGAAATTGAAGGAAAAGCGATAGTGCGTATGCCGTTCTGTACGGCGACCTCCAGGCACGAACGATAGCATGATGCAAGCAGATCACGTTCTCTTGAAACGCCGCCGTTCCATATAGGACCGGGAGTGTGAATAACGTAGCTGCACGGCAGGTCATACCCTTTTGTGATCTTCGCCTTGCCGGTCTCACAGCCGTGAAGAGTCCTGCATTCCGCCAAAAGTTCCTTTCCGGCTGCGCGATGGATAGCGCCGTCTACACCTCCGCCGCCTAAAAGGCTGGTATTTGCTGCGTTTACAATAGCCTCTACTCCGTGATTTTTGGTAATATCGCCATAAACGGCAATAAACTCTGTACCGCTGTCATCTTCGGCGCTCTCTGTCGGCTCCGGCGCAGTATATTCAGTCGCAAAATTCCTGCTGAACTCACGGTAATTATATTTATCGTCGGATCTGTCCAGAACGGCAAAGTCTATTCTTCTGAAAAGTTCCTTATCTTTTGATCCGTTATAGCTGAGATCTGTCAGGGCAGCCTTGAAAATATCCGAAACTATCCTTGCGTCATTCATGAAAGCGCCGCAGCCCCAGGCGCCCAGAACCAGCTCCCTGTATCCGAGATAAGCCACGCATTTCAGCATAGCCGTGATCCGGTCAAACATCATGCGCATGTACTCTGCATTGCTCAGACCTTCTGTTCCGTATCTGATATTAGGCGCCGCAAAGGTCAGCACCGAGACGACTGCCGTTTCTTCCAGAAGATCACCGTTTTCGTCCATGATTATTTCTACCTTCGGGGTTATCATCAGTGCTTCTGAGCTCATGTGTGAATTCAGCGCACGATGATAGCTGTAATACTTCGAAGCCTCTCTGCTTTCAAGTGACAGAAGAAGAGAACTTTTTCTGCAAAGATCCTCCTCCTGGGCTCTTGCGCCGTGTCTGACACCGCCGCCGGGATGTACGGAATTTGCAAGATTCAGCACAAGTATACCTTTATCGTCAGGAGCGTTGTTTTTGTGTTCAGCGAGCCGTTTTCTTGCGAGTGAATAGGAGTCTGCGTTTTCACATCCGTATTCGCACGGAGTTTGCGAGCGGGGAAGAATGAAAGACGGAGAACAAGCATTTTTATGCACATCATCAGGAAGATAGACTTCAGCTCTGCGCATTTCATCCGGCGTCAGCTTCAGGTTGACCCTTCTGCCGTTTTTGGTGTAATGACCGTTTTG
Organism: uncultured Ruminococcus sp.; assembly: GCA_902796475.1. Lineage (GTDB taxonomy): Bacteria > Bacillota > Clostridia > Oscillospirales > Acutalibacteraceae > UBA1213. Next base: position 16,124 of record CADBPE010000065.1, on the reverse strand, counting down.
CAGTATTTTCAGTGTTTCGTTCAACATGGCAATGTTTTCGTCCCTGGTTGCCATAATTGCCGCCTCCTTAAAGCTTTATTTTGATAATTATAACAGTTTTTTTAAAATAAAACAAGACCGTACCTTTCTTCAGATCGGTACGGTCTGTCCTAAATATTACCCTTTGAGATTCAGACTGCGGATAGTCTTTCTGACATTGAGTACGCTTCCGGGATTGACACTGAGTTCATCAATGCCCATTCTGAGGAAGGTTTCTGTCAAAGATGTATCTGCTCCAAGTTCTCCGCAGATTCCTACCCAGCAATCGTGCTTGTGAGCTGCCTGAACAGTCATTTCTATCATTTTCAGCACAGCAGGATGGTGAGAATCATAGAACGGATCAAGACTTGGATTCTGACGATCTATTGCGAGGGTATACTGCGTAAGATCGTTTGTGCCAATGGAGAAGAAATTGACCTCGGCTGCAAGCTGTTCGGCTACCATTACGGCGGCAGGCGTTTCTATCATAATGCCTATTTCCACATCGCCGACATTCACTCCCTCGGCAATAAGTTCCTGACGGCATTCTTCAAGAACAGCCTTGGCATCGATGACCTCACGGAGAGAAATTATCATCGGGAACATAATGCTGACATTTCCGAAAGCCGAAGCGCGAAGAAGCGCTCTTAACTGAGCCTTGAATATTTCCTTACGGGTAAGGCATATTCTTATAGCGCGGTAGCCCAATGCAGGATTTTCCTCCTTGGGGAGCTGGAAATAATCAGCCTGTTTATCTGCGCCGATATCCAATGTGCGGATAATGACCTTTTTGCCGCCCATCATTTCAGCAACACGCTTGTAAATAGCGAACTGCTCGTCCTCGGTGGGGAAGGTCTCGGAGTGAAGATATATGAACTCAGAACGGAACAGACCAATACCGCCTGCGTCATTCTGGAGCACCATACCGACATCGGAAACATTGCCGATATTTACGTAAAGCTTGATCTCGGTGCCGTCGATAGTAACATTTGGCTTGTTCTTGAGATCCTGGAGAAGCGCTCTTTGCTGAACGTCCTGTATACGCTTCTTATCGAGAGTTTTCAGCAGATCTTCATTAGGCTCAATATAGATACAAGCATTGTATCCATCGATAATTGCAAGCTTGCCGTCCCAATCCTCGCTGATCTCGGTTCCGATAAGCGCCGGAATGTTCATGTTTCTTGCAAGGATAGCGGTATGGCTGTTTGTGCTGCCAAGTCTGGTGACAAAACCGAGAAGCTTGCTCTTGTCAAGCTGTACGGTCTCGGACGGAGCCAGATCTTCTGCAACGATGATGAACGGTTCATCGCTGTCGTCCAGACCGCTGTCGTTTCCGGTCAGGATATTTACAACACGGTTGGAAATATCCCTGACGTCGGCAGCGCGAGCCTTCATATATTCATCATCCATAGAAGCGAAGGTTTCCGCAAAGTTCTCGCCGGTCGTCTTAACGGCATAAGCAGCCGATTTTTTTGAGTCTTGATGATCTCATAGATAGAATCAAGGTAATCGTCATCATCGAGCATCATCATATGTATCTCGAAGATAGCGGCATGATCCTCACCGGCTTCAACTACCGCTTTGTCATACAGCTTCTGGAGCTGTTCCTGAGCCTTTGCTTTTGCGTCCTCAAAGCTTTGAAGCTCGGTATTGACGTCAGCAGCGGTATCGGATATCTTTGCCTGTTCCTTTTTCAGGAACTTGACTTTTCCTATGGCAATACCATTCAGAATGGATTTACCGGTTGCAGCTATCATAAGTGCAGCCCTCCTTTATTTAGGCATTGTTGTGCAGTTATCAAAGATTGTCCTTGAAGAACTTCTCAATGGTCTCTGCTGCGGTATCTTCATCGGGAGCTTCAATGGTGACCTCTACTTTGTCGCCGCACTTTACGCCCATGCCCATAAGAGCCATAAGCTTTTTAAGGTCAACAGTCTTGTCGCCCTTGGTTATCTTGCAGGTGCTCTGGAAGGGCTTTACTGCCTTAACGAGTATGCCTGCCGGACGTGCGTGGATACCTACAGGATCGGTGATTGTGTAAGAAAAAGATTTCATAAAGCATTTCTCCTTTATATTATAGTTTATATGGGTTCACATTTTTCGTTACGCCTTGCAAGTAACAACACAGTCGAGCAGCTCGCAGGCGCCCTCCTTGATATCCAGACCGGAATAATCATCACTGTTGGTAACAAGAACAGCTGTTGTTGTTGAGTAGCCGGCAGCCTTTATCTTGTCGATATCGAAGGTCATAAGCTTCTGTCCGACCTTAACGGTATCGCCCTCTGCGCAAAGCAGATTGAAGCCATCGCCGTTCATGGCTACTGTATTGATTCCTACATGGATCAGCAGTTCCATTCCGTCGGGAGAAGAAATACCGATCGCGTGCTTAGTTTCGGTGGTAGAGGAGATTTCTCCGTCAAACGGAGCAAAAACCATGCCGAGTACAGGCTCTATTCCTATGCCTTCGCCAAGTACGCCGGCGGCAAATGTTTCATCGGGGATCTTTGCGGAGGGGATGACGTTGCCCTTGATAGGAGCATAGATCTTGCCCTTTTCGCATTTAACTGTGGGGATCTGAGGCTCTTTTGCTTCGGGAGCAGCTTTTGCGTCTGCAGCTGCAGCTTCGGGAGCAGCCTTGGGCTTATCCTTGTACATGATCCAGGAAAGTACAAATGCGACTACGAAAGAAACGACCAGCATAATTGCATACTGCCAGATAAAGTTTGTGGTGATAAGGAATCCGAAGAGACCTGTTACGCCGTAAGCGGTAGCGCCTATGCCGAGCATTGAGCCGACAGCTGCGCCTACTGCGCCGCCTATCATACCGCAAATAAGCGGCTTAACAAGACGAAGGTTTACGCCGAAGATAGCAGGCTCCGTGATTCCGAGGAAAGCTGATAATGATGAAGGAAGAGCAAGTGCCTTGAATTCTTGTCCTTTGTTTTAAGAGCTACTGCAAAGCAGGCTGCGCCCTGAGCAAAGTTTGCTGATGAAGCAATAGGCATCCAGGTGTTCAGACCGGTATTTGATATCATTCCTATCTCTATCGTGTTGTACATATGGTGGATGCCGCATACAACCGTAAGCGGGTAAAGAGCGCCTGCAATCGCTGCGCCGATTCCGTAGGGGATAGTGATGACCCACTGGATACCCTGAAGGACCCACTCTTCACCGGTGGACAGGATGGGACCGAAGATCGTAAGCGTAAGATAGCCGGTCACAAGCACCATTACCAGAGGTGTAACAAACAGATCTATCGTTTCCTGTACAAGCTTATGGAGCCGTTTTTCAATAAAGCTCATGAACCAGACGGCTATTATGACCGGTATGACGTGTCCTTGATAGCCCGTAAGGTTTATTTTATACAGACCAAACCAAACATCTGCTGTCGGTATCGTTTGCCCGGACTCGATCATGCCTGCAACGGACCAGGCGTTTACAAGGTCGGTATGTACCATTATCATGCCTATTACGGCGCCTAAGAATATATTTCCTCCAAAGACCCTTGCCGCTGAAACAGCGACCAGAATGGGCAGGAATACGAATGCTGCGTTGCTGAAAAGATGGAATATCTGATATGTGCCTGAATTTGCCATGTCAGGCCAGATCTTTGTAAGACCTTCGAGCAGACCCATCATAAGACCTGCTGCTACGATCGCCGGAAGGATAGGTACGAAAACGTCTCCCAGAGCCTTTATCATTCTGAACGGAAGGGGCTGCTTTGCTGCGGCGGCTGCTTTTACATCAGCCTTTGTTGCGGCTGTCATGCCGCTGATGGACAGGAACTCGTCATAAACCTTGTTGACGGTGCCGGTGCCGAGGATGATCTGGAGCTGGCCGTTCGAGATGAACACGCCCTTTACGCCTTCAACATCTTCGAGTTTTTCCTTGTCTACCTTGCTGTTGTCGTTGGTAGCGAGCCTCAGTCTGGTAGCACAGTGTGCAGCGGATACTAAGTTTTCCCGTTTGCCGACGAGGTCATAGATCTCTTGCGCACATTTGCGGTAATCCATACGATCACTCCTTTTCTTTTTTTGTCTCAAGAACTTGCGGTGCAGTGAAATCGATTACAATATTATTGTAGCCTTTTTATTCTTCATTGTAAATTGACAACAATGACAAACATCAACAAAAATTATATATAAAATAAGCAAAGGTCAATATTTTGAACGATTAATAATAAATTAGTTACATTTTACTTGAATCAAGGAAAACGAATAATTGACTGTAATTGTCTTAAAATGTCATGATGCCACAGCTTAGTGAAAACGATTACATATCAGAAATAAATATTTCCTGTAATGTAAGTGCTTTTTCAGATAAGGCCGAGAGTTTCAAACGCCTTATAAAGACCGTCATCTGTAACAGCAGGACAAATATAATCTGCCATTACCTTCATGACCGGATGTCCGTTTGCCATGCATACGCTGCATCCGACTGTTTCAAACATTTCCTTGTCGTTCATGCTGTCGCCGAATCCTATGGTGTCTTCGATATCCATACCAAGAAATTCGCACAGCTTTCTTATTCCGATACCTTTATTAAAGTCCAGACCGATTATCTCTCCGTTAAGGCAGCCAACAGCCTCAAGGTTCTGCACGCAGAAAAGGAAATGATCTTTCAGCAGAGCCATAGGTTCTTCAAGCTGGCGGGCATCTGTACACATGAAAACGATCTTGTATACCGGCGCGCCGTTATATTCGCTCATAGGACGGATATCAAGAGTTTCGCTGAGCTGTCTGCGGAAGCGCAGAAGCTCGCTGTTGGAAAATTCGTCCGCGCCCTCAAGCAGATCTTCAAGTCCGTTATCGCCATAAGTGCCGTCAAGACACTCGACTGTGCGAAAAACATGATTGCGTTCAAAGCAGTCCATTGCAAGACGGAACACCTCCGGTTTCATCGGATGATCAAAAACCACATTGTCCTCGCATACAACATAGCCTCCTGCGCTTGCAACATAACCGTTAAAGCCGTATTTCAAAAGAGGCTTGAGCATTGCAAGATTTCTTCCAGAGCACAGAAAGACTTTATGTCCGTTTTTCTGCGCCATCCTTATAGCTTTCAGGGCGGATTCGGGCGGTGTATTGAAGCCCGGTTCGGTAAGGGTGCCGTCAATGTCCAGAAATAATAGCTTTTTTTCCATCGTTTCACGCTCCTTTTATACAGAATCTCTCTCGATCAGCTCATAACCGAGCATAGAATGGGTAAGAGGCAGCTTTTTGTCGGGCTGTTCCAGTCGGTCATTGATGATGGAAAGCAGCAGACGAGCCGCACGTTCGCCGATTTCACGGTGAAAAAGCTTTACAGTAGTAAGAGCCGGATACATTATGCTTCCTGACGAGCCTCCGCCGATACCTGCAACGCTGACATCCTCCGGAATGGAGCATCCGTTTTCATGCAGAGCCTTCATAGCTCCGGCGGCAAGAGTATCGGTAGCGCAGATAACGCCATCGGGCATAAAGCCTTCACTGAGTATCTTTTTCATACCGGAATAGCCTTCGTCTGCATTAAAGAATCCCTCTGATCTGACGAGCAGTGATTTATCAAGACCCGCATCGGCAATAGCCTGTTCAACCCCCAGACGTCGGTTCAGACCAACGCTGATATCAGTTTCCGTCACTCCGACATAAGCAAGCCTTCTGCGTCCCTTTCTGATCAGATAAGCGGTGATCTCTTTGGCAGCATTGAAGTCATCGTGATAAATGCAGTTTACCGCAGCATGGTTCTGTCCGCATACAACGATAGGCAGAGCAAAATCCCGAAGCACCTTGTCATGCTCGCCGGTAAAAACGGTTCCAAGAAGGATAACTCCGGCAAGCTTTGTTTTCTGCATCATACGCAGATACTCTATCTCCCGTTTTTCATCATTTTCGGTGTTGCCGAAAATAGCCATGTAGTTTGATTTGTTAAGTACCGATGATACGCCCTCAATGAGATTGCTGACCGAATCGGAATTTATGCGCGGGACAATAATGCCGATCGCATCGCTTCTCTGCTGACGCAGTGAACGGGCGGTTGGATTCGGCACATATCCTGTTTCTTCGATAACTTTCCTGATTTTTTGCTTTTTTTCCTCGCTTATGCTGCCGCCGTTGATGTACCGGCTGACAGCCGCCGAAGATACCCCGGCAAGTTTGGCAATTTCACTGATCTTCATAACTATTACTCTCCCGATCCCAAAAGGCCGTTTGGTGTTTATTTGAGCAGAGCCCAGACAAAACCGTAGGGTCTTAACTCAATAACTTTATTTGTTATGTACCTGTCCTTGATAAGGTCGGTATAATTGCGGTCTATCTTCAGGCTGCGCTTTTCACTGCAGAAATTGAACAGGGCAAGCAGCTCCTGACCGGCGTATTTCCTGTAAATGCCGAGTACATTGTCAGAGCCGGTCTCAGCGGAATGAAACTCTGCATTTGCTTTAAAAACATCGTTTTTGGCTCGTACAGTTTCGAGCTTTCGCAGGGCGTTGAATATTTTTCCCTGATATGAATTTTCGTCCTTTCGCTTTTCTGCAAGTTTCCAATCGAACTTTCCTCTGTGCAGATAGCGGCTGTCGAACTTCTTGTTAATATCGGCATGGTACATATAGTTGTTGAGCTGACCGACCTCGTCGCCGCTGTATATTACAGGGATACCGCTTTGGGTAAACATATAGGCATGCAGCATGATATCCGCAGCCAGAGCAAGCTCAAGAGCCTCGTCGTCCTTATCCCAGAGAGCCGATTCTACTCCGCAGAGACTTGCTGTTGTGCCGCAGAGACGGGCGTCCTGAAGAACAGGATCATCATTATAAAGCTCGCCTCTTGAAACGCTTCCGGCAAGCTTGCCTGTAAAGTAATCGTTAAGATACTTCTTGTGAGGAGCTTCCTCCATTTTCAGCGTGTTGAGCCAGGAATAATCAAGACCCCAGCCTATGTCGTCATGGCAGCGCAGATAGTTCAGGAAAACATAGTTTTTCGGCAATTCCGCAAGCTGCTTCATCTGACGGTCAAGAAGTCTGACGTCACGGGTAGCGATGGTATTCCATGTACTTGCCATTGTTGTGACATTGTAGAGCATATTGCACTCAGGCTTGTCAATGGTACCGAAATAGGGAACTACCTTTGAAGGCTCCATAACGACCTCGCCAAGAAGCAGAACTGACGGACACACGATCTCACAGATCATTCTCATCAGGCGGACAATAGTGTGTACCTGCGGAAGATTACGGCATGTCGTGCCAAGCTCCTTCCAGATATAGGGAACAGCGTCAAGCCTGATGACATCCAGTCCGGCATTGGCAAGGAAGAGCATATTTTCGGTCATATCATTGAAAACCATCGGATTTGCATAGTTGAGATCCCACTGATAGGGATAGAAGGTAGTCATTACGATGGAGTTGTCATCTAATTTGGTAAAGTTGCCCGGCGCGGTTGTCGGGAACACCTGAGGAACTGTCTGCTCATAAGTATTCGGAATATCCCAGCTGTCATAGAAGAAATAGCGGCTTCTGGCGTCTTTATCGCCGCTGCGGGCAGCCTTTGCCCATGCGTGCTCGTCACTGGTGTGGTTCATAACGAAATCCAGACAGCAGCTTATATTGTTTTTATGACAAAGATCAGTAAGCGCGCACAGGTCGTCTATTGTTCCAAGCTCGGGCTGTACCTTGCGGAAATCAGCGACAGCATAGCCTCCGTCACTGTGCTCCTTTGGACTTTCAAGCAGCGGCATCAGATGAACGTAATTAACTCCGCACTCTATAAAATAGTCGATTTTCTTTGCAACGCCCTTAAGATCATCCGCAAAATTATCCACATAGAGCATCATGCCGACTATATCGTTGCCGTGATACCAGTCAGGATCCTTTTCACGCTTGCGGTCAAGCTCCTTGAGTGATTCACTGCGGTTTTTGTAATAGTTTTCTATTAGCTTGCACAGATAGTCAAAGCCCTTTGAATCATTGTTGTAAAGTTCATAGTAAAGCCATTTCAGCTCGTCATAGCGAGAATCAAAGCGGCTTCTGAATTCACTTTTTTTGCCATAACGATCATCCCTCCGCTTTTAATTTTTCTTCAAGTTCAGCAAGATCAGGCATTGCAGGTATTGCTCCGTGACGCGAAGTCGTGAGCGATGCCGCAAGATTTGCAGTGCGGACACTTTCATAAAGCTGTTCTGCGCTTAGTTCAGACGGGAATTTGCAGCCGAGCGCAGCCATACGGCTAAGAAATGCTCCGAAGAAGGTATCACCGGCTCCGTTGGTGTCGGCGACCTTTACAGAGAAGCCCTCGGCTTTGCCGGTTTCTTTGCCCCTGCGATAGAAAGCGCCGTCAGGACCAAGCGTGAGCAGTATGAGCGGGATATTATATTTTTCAAAAAGCCGGAGAGTACCCGTTTCGGCATCGTCTGTGCCGGTCAGCAAAGGCAGCTCCTCGTCTGATATTTTCAGTATATCCACCATGCCGAGTACCGACTTCATCTGCTCAACAGCTTCCTGTTCGCTGTTCCAGAGGTTTGCGCGGTAGTTCGGATCATAGGTGACGGCCGCGCAAAACTCCTTTGCTTTTTCAGCGGCAAAAAGTGTAGCCGAGCGCGAAGGCTCGTCGGTCAGGCTGACTGAGCCGAAGTGTAAAAAGCGTGTATTGCCGAGCAGATCAGTGTCTATCTCGCTGCTGCTGAGAAGAGTGTCAGCGCAGTTTTTACGATAGAACGAAAAGCTTCTTTCACCAGTTTCGGAAACCGATACGACTGCAAGAGTGGTTCTTGCGCTGTCATCGGTCAGCATGAAGGCAGTATCAACATTGTTTTTTTCAAGGGTCTTGCGAAGGAAATCGCCGTAAAAGTCGTTTCCTACCTTACCGATAAAGGCTGTTTCAGCGCCCAGACGTGCTGCGGCAACAGCAACATTGGCAGGCGCGCCGCCGGGATTGGCAGTGTAAACGGGAATATCGTTTTCCCGTCCGCTGAAGGTCAGATCGATCAGTATCTCTCCGATTGTAACAATATCTTTCATGTAAGCACCTCTTTCACAGATAATACTTTGAAAATAATTGTAATCGATTTCATTTTGTTTAATATATCACAACAAAAACGATTTTTCAATAATTTACCGTGTTTTTACCATATAGAATATTGACAGGGAATTTTGTTGATAATAAATAATTATAGAGTCGGAGCAAAGCTTCTGAGCTGAAAGCCTGCTCCGACTCTATAAAGGTGTAAGTTAATGATTGGTTCAATCTACAACAAAGCTTTCATCGATTGCTCTGTTAAGCTCCCACATGTGAACAGAGGCGTCACCCTTGATAAACAGTTTGCTTTCGTCTTCTGTAGGGAAGATGCGTGTGGAGAAGACTGCATCACCATCGTTTACGAATATCTCTACCGAGCTTTTATCAATGAATATCCTCAGATGGAAAAGTCCCTTAGGCAAAGGACGCACACGCTGTTCGCCAAGCTCAATATTAAAGCGTTTATTAAGTCCGGAACGGTCAACCGTGATGGTTTTAGCCGTATCGTCATAACTGATATCCAGACCGCCGCTGCCGTCAGCTTTTGCAAAAAGCTTTATATTCATATCGCCGCCCCTGCTGATAAGCTCCGCTTCGCACACTCTCGGAAGTTCATCTGTCGATTCAAGGTCGATCTTTTTTCCGCGCAGCCTGCGAAGATCATCTAAAGGCTGCTGAATAAGCCTGTTGTCACGCACACGCAGCTCACGCGGCAGCGTAAGGCAGCCCGACCAGTCCTCCTCATCGGTGGGATAAGAGGCGTCCGGAAGTCCCATCCATGCTATGAGAGTGGCTTTGTTTTTGTTGTCAGGATTAGCGGCGCACTCGGCAGCGTAGGAATCGAAACCGAAATCGAGAACATGGAATCTTGTGTTGTCGGGGGTAAAGGTGAGCGTGTTCCAATCCATGTGTCCGAGCAGATAGCCGCTGTGGTGTACTGAACCGCCTCTGCCGGGCAGGGTTATATGCTGAGGGCAGAAGATGAGCACATCATGACCGTTTATCGTTTCAATAGACGGACATTCCCACATATCGCCGAAATTTTCAAAGCCCGGAACCTTGAGCTGACCTTCAAATTTCCAGTTTTTATCGATGCTGTCTGAGCTGTAAATGATAACGCAGCCGGTTTTCTCCTTTGTCTGTGCGCCTATGATGATGTAATACCTGCCGTTTTCCTTGTTGTGTATTATCTTAGGATCACGCTGATGTTCTGTATAATTGTCGTTCGGACCAAAAAGATGTTCAAGCTTTTGGGCATTTCCATCATCATCAAGCTTCACAAGACAGGTGTAGGAACTGCGTTTCCAGTCCTCGTCACGGTGATTTCCTGTATAGTACAGATAAACGCAGTCATCGGTGGGCAGCGCAGAGCCGGAATAAGCGCCCTTATTGTCATAGAAGGTATCCGGTCGGATACAGGCGCCGGCATTTTTCCAGGTGACAAGATCCTCGGAAATCGTATGATACCAGTATTTCAGACCATGAACTGCGCCCCATGGACACCACTGATAAAAAAGGTGCCACGCCCCTTTGTGATAAACAAAGCCGTTCGGATCGTTCAGCAGTCCGGTAACGCTCTGAATATGGTAATGCTGGCGATAGTCCGAGGTTACTGTATGCTCGTGCAGAGAACGGATCTCTTCGGCGCTTTTCAGCACCCGATAGCGATCTTCTTTTGTCCAGATCTTCGTTTTTTCAGCCTCCTTGCAGATGATTTTTCGGTTTTTGTTACGAACATTATAACAGAAAAGCTCTCGTTTGAAAAGGAAAATTATTCATAAAAAAGAAAATTGCCGGAGAACCCGAAAAAATTCTCCGGCGCATTGTTATACGCTCCAAAACATGACTATTCACAGACTGTAAAGTGAGAGATTTTCTTTCTATTCATCACAATTCTTTTCAAGCTGAAATTCCTTTAGATCGTCCAGGCGAAGAAGCACAGGTTCCTCGCCGCCGCCGGCGCCCACATCAATATTTATCCAGGTTCTGGTGCGTATTGTTTTGCCAAGGTACTTGCCGCCGTAAAAAACTGTAGGTGTATGTCCGAAAACAGTGATGATATCATCAAAGTAAAAATCGTTGAATCCCGGTCTTGTCCAAATAAGGTCGTGCGCAGAGTAATCGGACATTTTCTTGTTTGGATCGAAATCCTTCAGTCCGGCATGGACCAGCAGGAAATCACGCTTTCCGGCGGAAACAGTTTCGTACAGCGGACAATCCATAAGATAATCAAGGATATCCCTGCGTGTGCTTTTAGGAAGCTTCTGAAGGTTTTTGATAGTAACGTCTCCGCCGCAGATAAGATAGTCCCGCAGAGCGTCGATCTTCTCAGGATCCAGAGTGTTAACAGTTTCATTTGTTATCTCATCAAAGAGAAAATCACAGGAGAGAAGCATGATCTCATGGTTGCCCAGAATAAGCTGAGCGTTGTCCTGCATCATAAGCCAGATCAGCATTCTAACTCCGCCGTCGCCGTTTCTGTCGATTACATCGCCAAGGATGAATAAAAAATCATCCTTACCGAAATTTGCAAGAGCAAGTAACTTTTTGAATCTTTCAAGAGGATATCCGTGAAGGTCAGAAACAACGTAGATCATAGACCACACCGTCCTTTGCTGTTTACACATATTGTATTGATATATAGGTGACCGGTACTTCTTCCGTGAGCCATACTCCGTTTGACGAACGATACAGTGTGTGACCTTCAGATACGAAGTCTTTTGCTCTGATGATCAGCACCACCGGCTTTCCGTGCCGTTTGCCTGCGTTGACTGCTGTATCGATATCGCTGGATATATGCACATAATGTCTCGTCATCGGTTTCAGACCTTCCCGCATGATGCTGTCAAGAAAGCGTGTGGCAGTGCCGTGATAAAGCAGCTCAGGAGGCTCCGGCCGCTCCATTTCAATTATCACTCCCGGAATGGAATGACCCTGATTTGCCCGTATTTTTGTGTTGCTTTCTTTAAAAGAATATCTGCCCTTTTGATCCTGAGCCACTATCTGTTCTATTGTTTCCATGCGGACTTCAGGATATTTCATTTTGAGAGCTTTTATTATTTTTGACGTATCCGCCCAGCCGCCGTTCAGATCTATATAAAGAGGATCGGTACTGTGACGGAGCATAAAAGAGAGAGTTTTGCTTATTCTTGTCAGATCCATTTCTTTCTCCTGATTTCTGTTATTATTATTATAGCATGTTATCTTTGACATTTACATAGGCAGATGATATAATTTTCTTACAAAATGATATGAAAGAAGGTCATAATATGTTGGAGATCGGCACAAAAGCTCCGGATTTTTCGCTGCCGGATCAAAACGGGAAAGCACATTCGCTTTCAGAATACCTTGGCAAAAAGGTCATTCTATATTTCTATCCGAAGGATATGACGTCAGGCTGCTCAAAACAGGCCTGTGGCTTTGCAGAACTGTATCCGCAGTTTATGGAGAAGAACGCAGTTGTTATAGGAATAAGCAAGGACACAGTTGTCTCGCATAAAAAATTTGAAGAAAAGTACGGGCTGCCATTCACACTGCTTTCCGATACTGAAAAGACCGTTATACAGGCTTATGACGTCTGGAAGGAAAAGAAAAACTACGGAAAGATCACAATGGGTGTGTTGCGCACAACCTATCTTATTGATGAAAACGGCATCATAATAAAGGCTATGGACAAGGTCAAGGCAGCCGACAACCCCGGTCAGATGCTATCTGAGCTTGGATAAGATCATTATAACAAAGAGAGGCGGAGCCGGTATGGTGTATGTTATTTCAGATCTGCACGGATATCCTCTCGTGCTATTCAAAAAGCTGCTTCGTTCTGCGGGGTTCAGCAAAGAGGATCGGCTGTATATCATAGGAGATGTTGTAGACCGCAACGGTGACGGCGGCATACGCATGCTTCAATGGATAATGGAGCAGCCTAATGTAAGGCTTCTTTTAGGAAACCATGAATCAATGCTGCTTTCGTGTGATTTTCTCTTTTATGAAGATACTGATATGATCTTAATGGATCTTGATGCCGGACAGACAGACCGCTTGTCAATATATATGTGGAACGGCGGTGACGTTACAGCCCGCGCACTTAGAACACTTACGTCCGGAGAGCGGTTGGATATTTATGAATATCTGAAAAAATGTCCGCTTTATGAGAATGTTTCGGTCGGGGATCAAAATTTTATACTCGTTCATTCCGGATTTTCCAATTTTTCTGTCAACCGCAGACTATCCGACTATACATCCGACGAGCTTCTTTGGTCAAGACCGTCATTATCTGATCGGTATTTTGAAGATAAAATAACGGTTTTTGGTCACACACCCACCAAATACTACGGCGAGAATTACCGAGGACAGATAATCCGCACAAAAACCTGGATAGATATAGACGTCGGCACAGGCTCCGGCGAGAAACCGGTGCTGCTCAGACTTGATGATGACGAGGAGTTCAGACCGGATTAATCCGCCGCAAGCTTTTCGATCTTCTTGAACATAAGAGTTATCGGTCCTTCCTGACTGTCAACATGATAATGTCCGGCGTACCAACGCTTATAGGTAAGCTTTTTTTCGATTTTTTTAAGCCACAGTTCGGTTGACTTGTCTACTCTGCTTTGGTCAATTCCGCTGAGAAATGCCCAGGTCGGCTCATACGGTTCCGGAACGGTATGGGAAAACACACCGTCTACCTTCCAGCCGGCTTTATCAAGCTGACACTCTACATAGGCTTTTATTTCATCGCTTGGCTGTTCGGAAGGAAACCACGGCATTCCGTACATACGGCGATAATTCTTGTCTACTGAATATGCTCCGCCGATAGCAATGTATTTTTGTCCGTCAAAATCATATATTTCGCCGTCTTTTGCAAAAATAAGATTCGGATATTCCGGCTCAACATAGACAGTGCCTCCGTGCCACTGCTTTTCCTCATAAGTCGGGATATTGAACGGTCTTTCCTCATGGTTGCCGTGTATGCAGAAAAATGTGACAGGCATCATGCTCAGCTCTGATTTAAGGTTAATGTCCATACCGAAAAGATAGTAATTTATGCCGGCATCACCGAGGATTATCATAATGTCATTTTTTTCAGTGCCGTTCTTCTCACAAAAGCTGAGAATACGGTCAAATTCTCTGTGTGTATCACCCGTAATGTAAACGCTCATTAGTTATTCACCCCATAATAATAGTGTAGACAACTATTCTATCACAAAAAATTATAAAAATCTATGTTTAATATATACAGAGTTGACAATAAATAAATTAAACAGTAAAATATTTGTAACAAAAATACATCTTCTGAACGAAAGTTATTGATCATCAGCTTTTTGAAAGAAGGATAAATATGTCAGAATACAAATTCTACGGCTGGCAGACAGCCGATATCACGACCGAAAACGGGATGACTCCAAGAGATTATTATGATCTTTTGTCAGATATCTGGTGCGCCGATACCTGTGCGCCCAGACTAAGAAACAGATGGTCTCACGAAAACAAAACTCTCGGACAATGCTCGATCACGGCTTTTCTGATACAGGATGTTTTCGGGGGCAAGGTTTACGGGATACTTCGTCCGGGAGGAAACTATCATTGCTTTAATGTTGTAAACGATATTGTCTTTGACCTGACGAGCGAGCAGTTCGGTGATGAAGTTCTCGATTATACCAATTGTGTCGAGCAGCTTCGTGAAGTGCACTTTGTAAAAGAAGAAAAAAGGCTGCGTTATGAATATCTGAAGGCTATAACAGATGAAGCAATAGCTATAAAGCAAATAGCTTGTCCGAACGAATAGCTGTAAAGCTATTTACTTGCTGGATAATATATATAAAATATAGTGTCTTTAAGAGGTGTAATATGTACAATTTTGATACAGTTATAAACAGAAGAAATACCGACTCGTTTAAATGGAATATCGAAGAAAATGAACTTCCTATGTGGGTGGCTGATATGGATTTTCCGACAGCTCCGGAAATCACAGCGGCTTTTGAAGAAAGGCTGAAGCATCCGGTTTTCGGCTATGGAAGGCTGCGGGATGACTGGTTTGATGCCTATATCAGCTGGTGGAAAAGACGTCATCATTTCGAGATCAAGCGGGAAAGTCTTTTATTCTGTGCGGGAGTTGTTCCCGGCATCAACTCTATTATACGTCATTTTACGTCTCCCGGAGATGAAATAATAATGCTCACTCCGACATATAACCATTTCTATTACTGCATAGAGGGTGCCGGACGCAAGGTCCTGGAGGTTGAGCTTGACTATTCCGGATATAAATACAGTGTGAATTTTGAAAGACTGGAAATCGCTGTAAAAAATTCAGATTCGACGCTTATGATAGTTTGCAATCCGCAGAACCCGACCGGAACAGTCTGGAGCCGGGAGGATCTGAAAAAAATAGGGGAGATATGCGCAAAAAATAATGTTACTGTTATTTCAGATGAGATACACTGCGACATTATAACGCCTGAAAAAGAGTATGTTCCGTTTGCTTCTGCTTCCGAAACATGCCGCAATAACAGCATTACATTTATTGCGCCTACAAAGGCATTTAATCTTGCCGGTTTGCAGACGGCGGCTGTTTTTGCTGAAAACGATACCTTGCATAAACGAGTAATTTCGGCTATTGAAAAGGATGAGCTTTCCATGCCGAATTCATTTGCGGCGTCGGCGGCAATTGCAGCTTTTACCAAGGGTGAAAAATGGCTTGCGGCTCTGAATGATTACATCTATAAAAATAAAATGATCGTCAGAGATTTTCTGCGCATGGAAATTCCGGATGTACAGCTTGTGTGGGGCGACGGTACATATCTATTATGGCTCGACTGTACATCGTTCGGGATCGACAGTAAAAGGCTTGCTTCCGAGATAAGAACAACAACAGGTCTGTACCTTATGGCAGGAGGTTATTACGGCAAAGGAGGCAGCCGCTTCCTGAGAATGAATATTGCTTGTCCGCAGTCTATGCTTTTAGATGGACTTGAAAGGCTGAAAACCGGCATAAATTCCATTATGCAAAAATAAATGTGATATTCAGATATGCTTTTTGCTAGGGCTTGTTTGAAAAATAAAGATTGCACAAAAGCAGAAAAAGAAGTATCATAAAAACATGGATAAATATGAAACATACGAAAT
>CADBPE010000064.1 GCA_902796475.1 uncultured Ruminococcus sp. | reverse complement strand
GTAGGTTCAGGCGTTGTTTCCAAGATTTACGAGTAATTCCTGCATTTCCGCAAGTGAATAATCAGAAGGTTCCTCTCAGGTGTCAACACACCTGAGAGGAATCTTTTTTTGCGCTAATTATGCGGCGCAGAGCCTGCGCTCCCGATTTCGCGCTCACAGATAAACGGGCGGAAACGTAATTGCCCGCGGCTGGAATATAGTAAGAGCCGCGATGCGCTTATTTCCGAAAGAGTAAACTAACAACGCGAACAAGGGACCGGCAGCTTGCCGGGGGCGCAAATTGATTTACGGAAAAATATTATTTAACGGTTTTATCCGGCGGGTGTTTATGATATAATAGTATAAACGGCGGGAAAATATCCTGCATCAATAAATTATCGGGAGGTATTCTTATGAGCTTTGAAGAAATAAATATCAAGACACTTGAGGAAAGCTTTATCCGCAGAATAGGCAGCGAGTGGACCTTGCTGACAGCCGGTACGCCTGAAAAATTTAATACAATGACCGCAAGCTGGGGCGGCGTGGGCGTGCTCTGGAATAAAAATGTCGTTTTTACCTTTATCCGTGACAGCCGATATACGCTGGGCTTCGTTGATGACAACGATCATTACAGCGTATGCTTCTTCGGAGGTGAGTATATGAAGGAGCTTGCCTTCTGCGGCAAACACTCCGGACGTGATGTGGATAAAGTGAGCGCCGCAGGTCTTACACCCGTTTTTGACGAACAGGCACCATATTTTGCGGAAGCCGATCTGGTGCTTATATGCAAAAAACAGTACCGTCAGACGATGAGCGCCGACTGCTTTATCGAAAAGGATAATATCGACAAATGGTACGCCGATAATGACTGGCACGAAATTTTTGTGGGCGAGATAGTAAAGGCTCTGAAAAAATCATGAGGAATGTTCTGATAACCGGAGCTTCAAGAGGGATAGGCGCCGAAACTGCCCGTCTTTTTGCCCGGCAAGGCGATAATGTTATCATAAACTACTTCCGCTCACAGTCTGAGGCGGAGACCTTGCGCAGTGAGCTGAGAAGTATGGGATACAGTGCCGAAATAATAAAAGCGGACGTTTCCGACCCTGCGCAGGTGACCGAAATGTTCGCCCGTACAGAACAGCTCTGCGGAGGTGCGGATGTACTTGTAAACAACGCCGGCATTGCGCAGACAAAGCTTTTTACCGATATCACCGACGACGACTGGCAGAGAATGATCGCAGTAAATTTAAGCAGCGTTTTCTATTGCTGCCGCTCCGCCTTGCCTTACATGATAAGAAAGCACTCAGGCAGGATAATCAATGTCGCATCAATGTGGGGACAGATCGGCGGCTCATGCGAGGTTCACTATTCTGCGGCAAAGGCGGGCGTTATAGGCATTACTAAGGCGCTTGCAAAGGAAGAGGGACTCAGCGGCATTACCGTCAACTGCGTTTCGCCCGGCGTTATCCGCACCGATATGACGTCAAACCTGACGGAAGATGATCTTCGGGCGCTTGCAGATGAAACGCCGACAGGCACAATAGGTACTCCTTTGGACGTTGCAAGGGCAATAGTTTATCTTGCGGGAGAAGATGCGGGCTTTATCACCGGACAGGTGCTTTCGGTCAGCGGCGGATTTGTGATATAAACGCCGTAAAAATGTATATTATACAGTATACTATGTATAAATGTATATCTGCAAAAATAAGCGCCGGCACACAATATGGCAAAATGTGACATATCAGAAGTTATATTTGCATAATACGCACAGATATATGTGTTTAATACACAAAACCGCAGACAACTCTTAAAAGAATCTTGATAGATATACAAAAATTCCTTTCTGTGAATAAATATTCAAAAATTACTTGATTTTATACAAAAAACGTGTATAATAAATACTGTAATCTAAATGACACGGAGGTAATCATCATGGGTGATATCAAAAAGGTAGTTCTTGCTTATTCAGGCGGGCTTGACACTTCTATAATCATTCCCTGGCTGAAGGAAAATTATGACAACTGCGAAGTGATCGCTGTTTCCGGCGATGTAGGACAGGGCACAGAGCTTGACGGCCTTGAGGAAAAGGCTATCAAGACAGGCGCTTCAAAGCTCTATATCGAGGATCTTAACAAGGAATTCATCGAGGAGTATGTATTCCCGACTATCAAGGCTGACGCTGTGTACGAGAGCAAGTATCTTCTCGGCACTTCATTTGCACGTCCCGTTATCGCTAAGCGCATAGTTGAGATCGCTCTTAAAGAGGGCGCCGACGCTATCTGTCACGGCTGCACAGGCAAGGGCAACGATCAGGTGCGTTTTGAGCTGGCTATAAAGGCTTTCGCTCCGGACATGAAGATAATAGCTCCCTGGAGAGAGTGGAGCATCAAGTCCCGTGACGAAGAAATAGATTATGCCGAGGCTCACAACATTCCGCTGAAAATAACAAGAGAAACAAACTATTCAAAGGATAAGAACATCTGGCACATTTCACACGAGGGTCTCGACCTTGAGAATCCTGCAAATGAGCCTATGTATAATAAAGAAGGCTTCCTGGAGCTTGGCGTTTCGCCCGAACAGGCTCCCGATAAAGCAACTTATGTTACCATCTCTTTTGAGAAGGGTGTGCCCGTAGCTGTTGACGGCGAAAAGCTGGGTTCCGTTGAGATCGTCAAGAAACTCAATCAGCTCGGCGGCGAGAACGGTATCGGCATTGTTGATCTCGTAGAGAACAGACTCGTCGGCATGAAGTCAAGAGGCGTTTACGAGACTCCCGGCGGCACCATTCTTTATCACGCTCACAACAAGCTTGAGGAGATCACGCTTGACAGAGATACCTACCACTACAAGCAGCAGGTCGGTCTGCGCTTTGCAGAGCTGGTATACTTCGGTCAGTGGTACACACCTCTCAGAAAGGCTCTTTCCGCCTTTGTTGATTCCACTCAGGAGACAGTAACAGGCGATGTAAAGCTCAAGCTCTACAAGGGCAACATCATTGATGCAGGCGTTACATCACCCTATTCGCTCTATGACGAGGATATCGCTACCTTTGACGAGGACGAGGTTTACAACCAGAAGGACAGCGCAGGCTTCATCAACCTCTTCGGTCTCCCGATAAAGGTACAGGCAAAGAAGGGTCTTGTAAAGGAATAATTTCCTTTTATAAAGATGAAGATAAGATAATAATTAAGGGCGAACAGTGATTTTTCATTGTCCGCCCGTCTATTGTTAGGGGTGGTTTATCCATCCCGGACGCATCAGAACGATATGCTCTGAAAAAACACAGCTTTTTTGGAAGGGGTTCGCGGAAAGCCTTTTTCACTTGAAAAAAGAGTGTCCGAAAGAAAGTGCGTAAAGGAAAGCTTGTAAAAGAAAGGCGGTAAAAAATGAAGCTTTGGGCAGGAAGATTCTCAAAAGAGATCGACAAGAAAACAAACGACTTCAACTCATCTATTTCATTTGACAGCAGAATGTACAGGGAGGATATAGAGGGCAGTATCGCTCACGCCGAAATGATCGGTGAGTGCGGGATAATTGATAAAAGCGAATCGGCTGCAATTATCGAGGGTCTGAAGGGAATACTGGCTGACATAGACAGCGGCAGTCTTACCATTGATCCCAATGCCGAGGATATACATACATTTATTGAGGGCGAGCTTACAGAGCGCCTTGGTCAGACCGGAAAGCGGCTTCATACAGCAAGGAGCCGAAACGATCAGGTGGCTGTTGACATAAGGCTCTACCTCAAAAAAGAGATAGTATCCATCAAAGCTCAGGTAAAGGAGCTTATCGCTGTGCTGTGCGCAAAGGCAAAGCAGTACGCAAACACCGTAATGCCCGGTTATACTCATCTTCAGAGAGCGCAGCCGATCACTTTTGGTCATCACATGATGGCTTATGCCGAAATGCTTCTCAGAGATGTTGATCGTCTGGAATGTGCCTACAAGCATACCGATTCCATGCCGCTTGGCTGCGGCGCTCTTGCTACAACGACCTATCCTATCGACAGGACGATAACCGCGCGTCTGCTTGGCTTTGAGAATATCTGTCAGAACAGTCTGGACGGCGTTTCCGACAGGGATTTTTGTATGGAGCTTGCCGCAGCGCTCTCTATTATCATGGTACACCTTTCACGATTCTCAGAGGAGATCATTATGTGGTGTTCATGGGAATTCAAGTTTGTTGAGCTTGACGATGCTTTTTCTACCGGCTCAAGCATTATGCCGCAGAAGAAGAATCCGGATATAGCCGAGCTGGTAAGGGGCAAGTCCGGAAGAGTGTTCGGTGATCTTATGACCCTTCTTACCGTGATGAAGGGCATAGCTCTCGCCTACAATAAGGATATGCAGGAGGATAAAGAAGCTGTTTTCGATGCCGTTGACACCGTGAAAATGTGTCTTACCGCCTTTACTCCCATGATCGACACCATGAAGGTGCTGCCCGAAAACATGAGGAAGGCAGCCGCAAACGGCTTTATAAACGCTACCGACTGCGCTGATTATCTTGTTAAAAAGGGTCTGCCGTTCCGTGACGCTTACAAGGCAACGGGAACGCTTGTTGCTCTTTGCATAGAGAAAAAGACCACACTTGAAGAGCTTCCGATAGAGGAATATAAGAAAATATGCGAAACATTTGACGAGGGCGTATACGAAGCCATTTCGCTTGAAAACTGCGTAAACGGCAGAAAAGCTCTCGGCGGTCCTGCAGGCGGCAACGTTATCGCTCAGGCGGAAAGAGTTTTAGCAATTATAAAAGATTAAACGGAAATAAAGAATCAGCGATCCGCAGAGCCCCCGACAAAACACAAGTTTTTCAGGAAGGGGGCGCGGGGGAGAACACTTTGTTCCTGACATAGGTTTCCCCCGAAATAATTTGCAGTCAAGAAGAAATGTGAAATTGCGGCGGAGGTATTCTGCCGGAAGTGAGGGAAAAGAAATGAAGATAAAGGTTGGAATAATAGGAGCAACAGGTTATGCCGGAGCGGAGCTTGTGCGCATACTTCTTACGCATCCGCAGGCTGAGATCGCCGCTGTCAGCTCGGTAAGCTTTGAGGGCAAGAAGCTCAGCGACGTCTACCCGTCATATAAAACGCTGTGCGATATGGAGTGCGGCAGTCAGGACGAGGTGGTTGAGAAAAGCGACGTTGTTTTTGCTGCGCTTCCTCACGGTCTTTCTCAGGAACTTGCGGCTCAGTGCGATAAGGCAGGCAAAGCCTTCATAGATCTCGGCGCTGACTTCCGTCTGGAAAGCGAGGACGAATACAAGGAATGGTACGGCTGTGAGTTCCTTGACCATGATCTTCATAAGCGTTCCGTTTACGGTCTGCCCGAGCTTTTCCGCGAAAATATCAAGGGCAAAAGGATCATTGCAAATCCGGGCTGCTACACCACGGGCGCACCGCTTGCTCTTGCGCCTGCCGTTGTAAAAGGTCTGATCAGCACCGAGGGCATTATTGTCGATTCAAAATCGGGCGTTACCGGCGCAGGAAGAAAGCCGGCTCAGGGCAGCCACTACCCCGAACTGAACGAGGGCTTCCATGCTTATAAAGTCGCCTGCCACCGTCATACTCCCGAAATAGAGCAGACATTGTCAAAGCTCTCAGGCAAAGGAGTGAAGATAACCTTTGTTCCGCATCTTCTGCCGGTGAACAGGGGCATCATCTCCACCTGCTACGCGCGTCTGAACGAGGGCGTTACAAAAGAGCAGCTTCGTGCCGCTTATGAGGAATTCTACAAGGACGAATTTTTTGTAAGACTTCTTCCCGACGGCGCAAACGCTGACATCCACAACATAAAATACTCAAACTTCTGCGATATCTCCCTGCATATTGACGAGCGCACCGGCACATTCATTGCGATATCTGCCATCGACAACATGGTAAAGGGCGCGGCAGGACAGGCTATACAGAATATGAACATAATTTTCGGTCTGGACGAAAAGACAGGTCTTATAATAGTTCCCCCCGCATTCTGATGCGGCGGATCACATTTACAGGAGGAAGGAAAAAATGGGATACACATTCATCAAGGGTTCTGTAACAGCCCCCAAGGGTTTCAAGGCTTCGGGCATTCACTGCGGCATAAGAAAGAACAAGACAAAGCGTGACCTTGCGCTCATCTTCTGTGAAAAGAAGTGTACCGCAGCGGCTGTATATACCACAAACCTTGTTAAAAGCTCCCCGATAACCGTGACAAAGAAAAATCTTGAGGACGGTTATGCTCAGGCTGTAATATGCAACAGCGGCAACGCCAACACCTGCAACGCTGACGGCATTGAAAAGGCTGAGCTTATGTGCAGTCTTGCCGCCAAAGAGTTAGGCATAAGCGCAGGGGATATAATAGTCGGCTCAACAGGCGTTATCGGTCAGATACTTCCGATCGAGCCTATCAGGGACGGCATGGCACAGCTTGCTGCCGAGCTTTCCGAGACCGGCTCTGCAAACGCTGCCGAGGCTATTATGACAACAGATACCGTTCCGAAGGAGGTCGCCGTTGAGACCGTCATTGCCGGCAAGACGGTAAGGATCGGCGGCATTTCAAAGGGCAGCGGCATGATACACCCGAATATGGCTACCATGCTCTGCTTTGTGACTACTGATGCGGCTATCTCTGCCGACATGATAAGAAAGGCAGTAAAGACCGCAGCTGACAAGACCTTCAACATGATAAGCATTGACGGCGACACATCTACAAACGACACGCTTTCCGTTATGGCGTCGGGTCTTGCCGGAAATCCTGAGATAACTGAGGAAAACGAGGATTACGCGGCTTTCCTTGAGGCTCTTACCGCAGTGTGCAGGGGTCTTTCAAGAATGATGGCAAAGGACGGCGAGGGCGCTACAAAGCTTCTCACCTGCATCGTAAAGGGCGCAAAAACAGAGAAGGACGCTAAAGGCGTTGCAAAGTCTGTTATATGCTCAAGTCTGCTCAAGGCTGCTATGTTCGGCGCAGATGCGAACTGGGGAAGAGTGCTTTGCGCAATAGGCTATTCCGGCTGTGATGTTGACGTTGACAAGGTAGACGTTGCTTTTGCTTCAAGCGCCGGAAAGATAGAGGTATGCAGGAACGGCGCAGGCATTGAATTTTCCGAGGAAACTGCAAAGACCATTCTCATTGAGGACGAGATAGAGATACTCGTTGATCTGAATGACGGTGAGGGCGAGGCTGAAGCCTTCGGCTGCGATCTTACCTACGAATATGTAAAGATCAACGGAGATTACAGAACTTGATAACAGGCAGGTGTAAATAATGCGCAATATTTCCGATCAGGACAGAGCCAATGTGCTGGTGCAGGCTCTCCCTTATATTCAGAAGTGGGCAGGCAAGACCATTGTAGTAAAATACGGCGGCAACGCCATGATAAGCCCCGAGCTTAAAGACGCTGTTATGAGCGACATCGTGCTGCTTCAGCTTATCGGCATCAACGTAGTGCTGGTACACGGCGGCGGTCCTGAGATCAGCGGCATGCTCAACAAGATAGGCAAGCAGAGCAGATTTATAAACGGTCTGAGAGTGACCGATGAGGAAACTATTGACATAGTGCAGATGGTACTTGCGGGCAAGGTAAACAAGAGTCTGGTGCAGCTTTTAGAGCAGCACAGCGGCAAGGCTATCGGTCTTTGCGGACTTGACGGACGCATGATAATGGCTGAGAAGAAGGCTTCCGGCGTCGATCTTGGCTTTGTAGGCGAGATAACCGAGATACACACCGAGGTCATCGAGAACGCTACAAAGAACGGTTATGTGCCGATAATTTCAACTGTTGCCGGCGGCTACAACGGTGATGTTTACAACATAAACGCCGATCTGGCTGCGGCGCGTATCGCCTCTGAGATGAAGGCTGCCAAGCTTATTCTTATGACCGATATAAAGGGTCTGCTGCGTGACAAGGAAGACGAAAGCACGCTTATTCCGGTGGTGAACGTGAGCGAGGTACCCTCATTGAAGCGTGAGGGCATAATCTCCGGCGGCATGATACCCAAGATAGACTGCTGTGTTGAAGCTGTCCGCAGAGGCGTAAAACGCGCCCACATTATAGACGGCCGTATTCCGCATTCCATTCTTATTGAAATGTTCTCCGATGAAGGAATCGGTACAATGTTCTATTAAAATCTCAAAAATGAGGTGTATAAATTGAATTTTGAAGAAATAAAAAATGACGAACAAAATTATATGATGCACGCTTACGGACGGTTCAACACGGCTCTTGTAAAGGGCAAGGGCGCTTCTGTCTGGGACAGCGAGGGCAAGGAATATATCGATTTTACGAGCGGCATAGGCGTGAACAGTCTTGGCTACTGTGATGACGGCTGGGT
>CADBPE010000063.1 GCA_902796475.1 uncultured Ruminococcus sp. | reverse complement strand
GCTTCCCGCGCCGACAAGATCATGTACGAAAACAAACGCAAAAGAAAAACCGGACGGGATATCCGGTAAAATAAAAAAATGCTCACTTCTTCTGTACGGTGAGCGTTTTTTTTACCATAGCTTTTGCAATATACGAATTATTTGACTTTGTGAAAATGAATCAAGGCAATACCGCACAAAGATAGTGCCGCAGATGCGCCGACGCAGAGCCTGCGCTCCCGATTTAGTTTTTGGAGAGATATATGCTTCCGGCAGTTCATGTCTTTCAAAGAGTAATTCGGGACCGGCAGCTTGCCGGCGCAGAGCCTGCGCTCCCGTATTGGTTTTTGAAATATTTTTATTCCGAAAGGAACAGCTTTTCTTTTACGTAAAGTTGAAAGCGACTCAAAATTGATTTCCGTGTTTTTTTCTCAAAGGTATTTACAAAGCGGGCTTTTTATTTTATAATAAATAAGTTAGTGAATTATTGATGATGACTTTTATAGGAAACGGTGAGAGATTATGTTACAATTTGAGGAGCTGAAATTACAGCTTACGGCTATGGAGCCTGATATCAAAGAGCTTTCAAATGCGCTGGGACTCGACAAAATGAAAATGGAAATAGAACAGCTTGAGCAGAGAGCCGCACAGCCCGGTTTCTGGGACGATGTGGAGAACTCTCAGAAGGTGCTGCAAAAGACAGGCGCGCTCAAAAATAAGGTGGGCGCTTACGATGCCCTGGTATCTGCCTATGACGATACCCTTGCGCTTATTGAACTGGCAAACGAGGAGGAGGATATTTCTCTTCTGGAAGAAGCTCAGGAGGAACTGGACAAGGTAAAGACCGAGCTTGACAAGCAGAAGCTCCAGACTCTGCTTACCGGCGAATACGATTCAAAGAATGCTATACTTACATTCCATGCGGGCGCAGGCGGAACCGAGGCTCAGGACTGGGCAGAAATGCTTTACAGAATGTACAATAAATGGTCGGATCAGCACGGCTTTACGGCAAAGACAGTTGACTATCTTGACGGCGATGAGGCAGGCCTTAAAAGCGCTGTTCTTCTTATTGAAGGAGAAAACGCTTACGGCTATCTAAAAAGCGAATCAGGCGTTCACCGTCTGGTGCGTGTGTCGCCTTTTGATGCATCGGGCAGAAGACACACTTCTTTTGCATCACTTGAGGTAATGCCGGAAATGGACAATACGATTGACGTTGAGATCCGTCCGGAGGATGTTAAAATGGACGTTTACCGAGCATCCGGCGCAGGCGGTCAGAAGGTAAACAAGACCTCGTCTGCCGTAAGACTTACTCATATTCCCACAGGCATCGTTGTTGCTTCACAGGTTGAGCGCAGCCAGTATCAGAATAGGGATATTGCAATGATGATGCTCAAATCCAAGCTCATCGAGATCAAGGAAAGAGAGCATCTTGAGAAGATCGAGGACATAAAGGGCGTTCAGAAGGAGATCGCATGGGGCGCTCAGATACGTTCCTATGTTTTCATGCCCTACACGCTTGTAAAGGATCACCGCACAGGTTTTGAAACAGGCAATATCAACGCTGTAATGGACGGCGATCTTGACGGCTTTATAAACGCTTACCTCAAGGCAGCCAGCCTTAACAAGCTCAACGAAAATTATTCCGAGGAATGAGCCCACACAGATTTTCAGAAGAGAGCAAAAAGGCTTATTGTTCACATAACGCATTCCACCTCCCGAAAGGGAGGTTTTTTTATTTACTGTACCATAAAATACACACCAGAAAATGAAAAACTCTTTTCAAATCCGGCAAATGTGATATAATACTGTTATGATAAATTGAAATACAAAGGAGAGTGGAGCTATGCTGAGGATAATTGCCGGCAGAAGCGGCAGCGGCAAAAGTGAGATCATCCATAGAGAGGTATGCAGCCGGGCAGGCAGCGAAGACATTGTTCTGATAGTGCCGGAGCAGAGTACATTCCAATGCGAAAAAAGAATGCTTGACGATCTGGGCGCAAAGAAGGCGGCTGCTGTTTCGGTCAAAAGCTTCAAAAGACTTTACGATACCGCATGCGAGCTGTACGGAAGCGATGCAGGCGTTCATATTGACGAAAGCGTCCGGACAGTGCTTATGAGCGTGGCAGCCGAAAGCGTAAGCGACAGGCTTGTTATGTACGGCAGCCGATGCAGGCGCAGCGATTTTGCAGAGCTTATGTCGAAAGCCGTGAATGAGTTCAAAATGTGCGCGGTCAGCCCCGAACAGCTTCAGGCTGCGGCGGAAAAGACCGACAATGAGCGTCTGAAAATGAAGCTCAGTGAGAGCGCCGCAATCTATGAAGCGTATAATTCGCTGCTGAGCGGCACTTATATCGATCCTGATGACGACCTCGCACGGCTTGCGGAAATGCTTACGGAGCATCCGTACTTCGAGGGCAAGGTTGTGTACATTGATTCCTTCAACGGCTTTTCCGGTCAGGAGCAAAGGATAATCCGGCTTATCCTGGAGCAGGCGGACGAAGTTGTGGCTGCACTTTGCTGTGATGAAACGCCTTCGGCTATGGTCGATGAGTCGATGTTCCGCGAGCCGGATATGACGCTTCGCAGGCTTGTAGCAATGGCAAATGAAAGCAGTGTTGAAGTAAAGGAGATACGCAGACTCAAAAGCGCTCCAAGGTTTAAAAGCAGCTCCATAGCCGCCATTGAGGAGTCGGTTTTCCGCTTTGACGGAGATCCTTTTTATACCGATGACAACGCGGTGCAGATATACGAGGCTGATGACGAATATGACGAGGTGCGTCAGGCTGCTCGTTCGATATGCGCTCTGGTTCGTGATGAGGGTTACACCTACAATGACATAACCATTATTTTCCGTGATCCGGAAACGTATGCCAATATCATAGCGTCCGAGTTTCCTAAGTATGACATTCCGTTTTTCATGTCCCGCTCTCAGCCGCTGGAGGAAAAGGCTCTTATCAGAATGATCGTTTCCGCCTTTGAGATAATACATTCGTCATTCAACACCGAAAGCATTATGACATTCCTGAAAACTGACCTTACATCGCTTTATCCGGATCAGGTGTGCGTACTTGAAAATTATGCCTATATGTGGGATATAAGGGGCATACGCTGGAAATCGCCGTTTACTATGAATCCTGCGGGAAATGCGGAAGAGCTTGATGAAAAGGAGCTTGCGTATATAGAAGGTCTGCGCGTGAAGGCGATAGGACCGCTTGTCGATTTTGCAGAAAAGCTTTCCGCTGCCGAGACGGGCGCAGATATATCAAAAGCGCTGTATATGCTTCTGTGCAAAGAGGGGACAGCCGAAAAGCTCAAATATCTTGCAAAGTCGTTCTCTGAGCCGGAGGAACTGCACAGCAAGGAGATCGAGGCAAGAGTATGGGATATTGCAATGAACCTTCTTGACAAAATGTACAGTATCCTTCAGAATGTCCGCCTTGACAGCCGCAGATATCTTGAGCTTCTTAAGCTGATGATACGCAAAAGTCCGATATCCGATATTCCGCAGACGCTTGACCATGTTGTTATCGGTACTGCCGGAAATCTGCGCAGCCTTTCGCAGAGGGCGGTTTTCGTGATGGGTGCGCTGGAAGGAGTTTTTCCGGCGGTGCCCGCTTCAACAGGTCTTTTCAGCGACAGCGAGAGGAACAGTCTGCTCGGCATGGATATCCCGCTTTATGATTCCGCCTTCGGCATGGCGCTAAAAGAGAAATTCAATGCTTATTCGGCTCTCTCGCTGCCGTCGGAAAAGCTATTTATCAGCCGTTATCTTACCGATGTCAAGGGCGTCAGGTGCGAGGAATCCGTCATTATAAAGGAGGTCAGGGCTATTCTTCCTGATGTGAAGATAAGGCGCCGCTTTGACCTTGCTCCAGATGAGCTTTTCTGTACGGATGCTCAGTCATTTGAGGAATGCGCGGCGCTCTGGCGTGAAAACAGCCCCGTTTCGGCGTCACTGAAAAAGCACTTCTGCGGCTCGGAAGAATATTCAGGAAGACTTTCCGCAATAGAGCGTATGGTGAATGACGAGCCGTATCATATTTCATCCCGTGAAAGGGCGCATAAGCTTTTCGGAGAGAAAATGACCCTTTCCGCCTCACAGGTAGAAAGCTATTATAAATGTCCGTTCTACTACTTCTGCAAATACGGTATGAAGGCGTACCCCAGAAAAAAGGCTGACATGAATGCTGCGGAATACGGCAGTGTGGTACACTATATACTTGAAAGCATACTTTCATCCGAAAGTATGGAGGCGCTTCAGCAGTACGGCAAAACAAAGCTGATAGCCCTGATACGCAAGTGCATTGATGAATACCTCGAGTCCATCGGCGGCAAAAATGACAGGACGAACCGTTTCCTTATCCAGTTTGACATTATCGAAAAGAATATGCTGGTGCTTCTTGAGCATCTTATTGAGGAGTCCCGTGTGTGCAGCTTCAAGCCTGCGGACTTTGAGCTGAAAATAGGGAGCGAGGATCAGATACCCTCTTATGAGCTTACTCTGCCGGCAGGAGAAACAGTAAGTATTGTCGGATCAGTTGACAGGGTAGATACATTTGTAAGCGGTGACAGCAAGTATATAAGGATAATCGACTACAAAACAGGCTCCAAGAAATTTCTGCTTTCGGATATACTTTACGGACTTAACCTGCAAATGCTCCTGTATCTTTCGATCATAAACAAAAACGGAGGCAAGCGCTTCTCTGACGAAGAAAAGTACAGTCTGATACCTGCGGGCATACTCTATATGCCTTCCACACCGGAATCCAAGGTAGGCAAGTACGATTCGGATGAGATACATGCAAGTGTACTCAAGGATCAGAAGTCATCCTTCCGCATGAACGGTCTGCTCATAAACGATCCGCAGATACTTGCGGCTATGGAAAGCGACGGCAAGGGCGTGTTTATTCCCGCAAAGCTTGACGAGAACGGCGCTCCGGTGAGATCCGAAAAGTACCTTGCGTCACTTGAAGCTTATGGCAGGATATTCCGCTTTGTCGATAAAAAGCTCATGGAGATGGCAGAACTGCTTTATGAAGGCGATGTGAAGCGTGAACCTATCAAGAGCAAGTCTGCCGACGCATGCAAATACTGCGATTACAAGACCGTGTGCGGCTTTGAAAAGGGAAAGAGCTTCCGAAAGAAAAATACCCTGGGCAACGTGGAGACCATACAGACTATCGAAGCGATAGAAGCAGTGGAAGCAGCTGCAGCCGCAGATAAGGAGGAAGGCAATAATGAGTGAGATGAAATTTACTCCCGCCCAGCAGGATGCGATAGATGCTTTCGGCGGTTCGATAATCGTTTCTGCTGCCGCAGGCTCAGGCAAGACAAGAGTGCTTGTGCAGCGTGTGATAAGTCTGCTCACCGACCCGAACAGACCCATAGACGCCGACCGTCTGCTGATAGTGACCTTTACGAAGGCCGCAGCCGATGAGATGCGCAGCAGAATAGCCGATGCCATTGACAAAAAGCTTTTCTATGAGCCGAATAATTCGCTTCTGCGCCGCCAGCAGGTGCTTATTGCCAATGCGGATATATGCACGATCCACAGCTTTTGCAGCAGGATCATCAGGGAAAACTTCTATCTTCTTGACGTCGATCAGGATTTCCGTATAGCCACCGAGGGAGAATCCTCCGTACTGCGTCACAGGCTGCTTTCTCAGATGATAGAGGAAAGGCTTGCCGCAAGAGAAGAAGGCTTTCTTTCTCTTGCGGAACTTCTTTCTTCGTCACGCTCAGACAAGAACATGGAAAAGACACTGCTTGACGTATACGAAAGCGCCAGTTCACACCCGTTCCCTGATATGTGGCTTGATACCGTTTCCTCCTTTTATGATCCTTCGATCCCGCTTGAAAATACCCGATATGCGATGGTCGCCGTTGACAGGCTGAACTCTGCGCTTGATGATATGGATACTATGCTTTCAGAGGCAAAGAATGTTATCGACAACAATCCTGCCTTTTGCACCAGCGCAGCCACAGCAGGTATACAGAAGCTGAACGCTCTTGCGGCTTACCTTTCAAAGCTCAGAAACGCTGCCGAAAGTCAGGACTGGGACAATATCTCCGGCTACGTGAACGGCTTCAAAAAGCAGACATACAGCAAGCCGCGCTCGAAGAAGCTTACCGCAACGGAAGAGGAATGCAGCATAGTAAAGAACGCCTTCGACTTTATCGACAATACCATTATTAAAGATCTGACCCCGATATTCGGAATCACACGCCGCTCCTACACCGACTCCACCGGAGAGCTTTTTCCGGCGGTGCTCGCTATGTGCTCTCTGCTGAAGGATTTCGGACGGAGATATTTTGAGGAGAAAAAAGAGAGGGGAATACTTGATTTTTCCGACCTTGAACATCTTATGCTCAGACTGCTCATGGACGTCACGGATGACGGTCCTGTCAGATCTGAATTTGCCCGTACTCTGTCCATGCAGTACGACCAGATAATGGTTGACGAGTACCAGGACACCAACGAAACACAGGAAACGATATTCCGCTGCATTTCCCGTGATGAGAACAATCTTTTTGTGGTGGGCGACATCAAGCAGAGCATCTACCGTTTCCGTGAAGCCATGCCGGAGATATTCAAACGCCGAAGGAGCAATAGCACTCTGTATGACAGGGAAGCTCCAGTTTTTCCTGCAAAGATCATTCTTGACCGCAACTTCCGCAGCCGTGAGGGAATAATCGACAGCGTAAATTTTATCTTCCATACCATTATGTCCGAAAAGGTAGGAGAGATCGAATACAACGATGAGGAAAAGCTTACTGTCGGAGCGGACTATCCCGAAACGAACGACACCTCTGCCGAGCTGCACCTTATGGATGTCAAGATCAATAACGATGATGATGAAGGCGAAAGCGAAGATGAGGACGGGGAAGAAAACCTGTATCAGCTTGAAGCCAGATATATCGCAGCTCTTATAAAGGAGAAGATCGCCGGCGGCATGCTTATCAAGGACGGCGACAGACAGCGTCCTGTTACCTACGGTGATTTTGCGGTCCTTCTTCGCTTTATAAAATCACACGGTCAGGAATATGCCGATGTGCTCAACTCCTGCGGCGTTCCGGCTTATATAGATAAGCCGTACAGTCTTTTCGGCTGCAGCGAGGTAAATATACTCATATCGCTGCTCAGAGCAATAGACAATCCTCTTCAGGATATCCCGATGCTTGCTCTGCTGGTAAGTCCGGTTTTCGGCTTTACGGCTGACGATCTTACCGACCTTAAAACGGGCTATCAGGGCAGGATGCTCTACAACAGGCTTTGCCGCTGCCTTGAGGACGAGGAGCCGGAAAACACGGAGCTTCAGAAAAAGTGCCGTTATTTCAGCGAGATATACACTCGGCTCAGAAAGCTTTCTGTGACGGTATCGTCCGGCAGGCTGCTTGATTCTTTTTTTGAAATGACCGGTTACACCTCAATAATCAGCGCTGCCCGCAACGGTGAGATCAGGATCCATAATATCCGTAAGATGATGGGCTTCATCAACGATTACGAAAAAAGCGGAAGAACCAGCCTTTCCGATCTTGTGCGCCATATCAACTATCTTGAGGAAAACGGCACTGATATAACCGCAGACGATACCGCTCCTGTCAATTCCGTTAAGATAATGACGGTGCATCATTCAAAAGGGCTTGAGTTTCCGGTATGTATTCTTGCAGCAATGAATTCCAAGGGCAGTCCCGACAGCGAAGAGGTAATATGTCACGCCGATCTCGGTTTTGGCTTGAAGAAGCTTGACCGCAATGATCTTACAAGATACAACACCCTGCAAAGGAACGTTATTTCCTCCTTCAAGTCCGATGAGGAAATAAGCGAGGCTATGCGTGTGTTTTATGTTGCCCTTACCCGCGCAAAGGAAAAGATAATTGCAGTGGTCTCTTATCCGAAGCGTTCGGATGACAGCGTGAGCAAAAAGCTGAACAGTCTTGCATCTGCAATAAACGTACATAACGGCAGGATATCCCCGATATCGGTCGCATCTTCCGCATCGCTTGCCGACTGGATGATAATGTGTGCGCTTGTTCATCCTGATATGGGAGAACTTCGCATGGATTCCGGCAGGAGCGATATCCCTGCCTTCCCGACAGCCTCCCGCTGGGAGTATCACAGAGTTACGGAAATCCCCGAAGATGAGAAAACGGTTCAGGACGAAATTGTTCCCGCTGACTATGACAGCGATATCTGCGCTCTCCTTAAAGATCGTTCGGAATATAAGTACGCGCACAGTCAGCGCACAAGGATACTTTCCAAGGTCTCAGCTTCGGCTCTCGTTCATAATGAAACGCTTGATTATCATATAGCCGTGTCGCGTCCGGCTTTCATGCAGGAAAACGATATGACAGGTGCCGAAAGAGGAACTGCTGTACATGCCTTTTTGCAGCATGCTTCGGTTTCCGGACTTGAAGCGGATCCTCATGCCGAAATAGAGCGTCTGAAAAACAGCGGCTTCCTTACATCCGCTCAGGCTGCCGCGATAAAAAGCGAGGACGTTGAAGGCTTTATTTCCGGCAGCATATTCAAACTTATGAAAAAAAGCAATGAAATTCTTCGTGAGCACCGCTTTACAGTCAACATTCCTGCTTCGGAGATCGACCCGGATTATCCCGAAAATGAGAATGTCATACTCCAGGGCGCTATTGACTGCATGATCTTTGAACCCGACGGGATCACCATAGTCGATTACAAGACCGACAGGGTAAAGTCTATGGACGCTCTGAAAGAACGGTACTCACGTCAGCTTCAGCTTTACAAAAAGGCTGCCGATCAGATCTTCGACATTCCGGTGAAAAGGTGCTGCATTTATTCTATCCACCTTGCAGACGAGATAGATATCCCGCTTGAATAAAAGGGCATAATCATCCTCCTTAATATCATATAATATCGCATGAAAGCAAAATCGCCTGTTCCGCAGAGCGATGTTTTCGTAATGAGCGGGCTGCGCTTTCGGAATGTCATTCATGTGGTCATATTGATTTAAGGAGGATAAGCAATGGATGTTCTCTCTGCCTTTGCTGCGGCACTGTCACTTGCGGCGGATGCAATGGCCGTGTCTGTGTGCTGCGGTCTTAAAAGCGCAGCCAATTACAAAAAGACCGCCCTTATCACCGCTTTTATGTTCGGCTCATTCCAGATGCTGATGCCTGTTCTTGGCTGGAGCATAGGGCGCGTGGGCAGCGGCGCACTCGGCAGCGGTCAGCGCATAGCGGCATTCCTGATACTTCTTCTCCTTGGCATTAAAATGCTCTTTGACGCCCGTAAAGACCAGACTGCCGGAATATCCGTCATAACTCCGAAGGAGCTGTTCCTTTTTTCGGTCGCCACAAGCATAGACGCGCTTGCTCTCGGCGCTGTGCTGCCTGTTGCTGTCGGCGCAGACACTCCGCTTCGTCTTGCGCTTTCGGTCATTATGATAGGCGCGGTCACATTTATTCTTTCGTTCGGCGGTTTTCATTTCGGCAGATGCTTCAGACACTTCCGTCCCGCTCATGCAGAAATCGCAGGCGGTGTTATTCTTATCGCGCTTGGGATCAAGGTGCTAATCGCCGGTTGATTTTTGCCATATTCCTGTTTGAATTTACAAGTTTTATCAAAAAAGGTTACAAAACCGATAATTTTATGAATATTTAATAAATTTATTGATTTTTTATCTTATAATATGCTATAATCAATTCAAAAGGGAAGAGGTGCATGAAAATGAATGACGAAAACACCGTAAAGCATTCCGAGTTTTCCGAGAACAGCAAGGAGAAACTTTCCTTGGAGGAACAGGTCGAGATACTGCAAAAGAAACTTGAACAGGCAGAAATTACCGCTACCGATAAAAACATTGCCCTTATTGAGATGACTGCCGGAAGAAATGCTCTTTATCATTCTCTCCAGGAAACTCAGATGCGTCTTGCCGAGGTCACCGGTCAGTATGAAAATGACGTTGAGGCTTATAAAAGGGAAATGGAGCTGTGCCTTAAAGAAAAGCGCCAGCTTCAGGAACAGTATGATTCGGTAGTCATTAAGGCAAAAAGGTATGACGAGCTGCAGGAGAGCATTATAAAGATCAAAATGAAAGCTGAGATGCAGGCTCACGAAATGATAGACGATGCTCAGGAAAAAGCAATGGATGCAGTGAATCTTATTGATGAGATAGAAAAGGAGATGCGCCTTTTCCGCGATGATCTGATCTTTCTGCGCCGCGATATAAAGATCGGTACGCTTACGCTTGATGACAGGCTGGAAAATGTTGATGTCCGCCTGACAAAGAATCTTGACAGGCTCCTGAAGATCAGGGAGACATTCTATATTGCCAATTCGCTGCCTATGGATGAGCCTTCGGTCGGTTCCGGCGATGCGCCATACATACACTATCCGGAGATCATAAATCCTCCTTTGAACGCTAAGAATGATGATGACGGAGATCTGTAAAGCGGATGATCTATAAAGTTTTGTTCGGGTCGGTGAAACAGCATTTCATCGACCCTTGCTATTTTATAAAACGGATAAGAATAGTATTTTGCCTTGCCTCATACAATATAACGAGGTGAGGATATGGAAAAATTACGGG
>CADBPE010000062.1 GCA_902796475.1 uncultured Ruminococcus sp. | reverse complement strand
CCGCTGCAGGCGCCGCCTTTTTTGCGCTGTCTGATAAGATAGATGATATCCAGCACGATTATAACGGCGACTACAGCTATTATAATAAGGGTCATATAGTTTTCTGAGAGCCATTCAAGCATAATTGACCTCCGTTTCTGATGCTATTCTTTCGTATTCTCCTCCGAGTTGTCCTCTGTTCCATCATCGAGCATATCGGAAAGCTTCTCAAGGAAGGAACGGTTCTGTTCGTTCTCGGGCTTCGGAACAGCCCTTCTCCTTGCGATCCTCAGCTTGCGGAGGAACCTGTTTTCAAGCTCGGTCTTGCGGAGAACGGAGTGCTCCAGCATACCGGTCTCCGCTTTTGTTTCGCTGTCGTTACTTTGTCTGCCGCGAAGCTTCTGAAGCTCCTTTCTGTCCTCGTCAAGAGTCAGGAAGGGCGCCATTTCTCTCTGTTTGCGGTCAAGATGGGTGTCCGCCGCTCTTTTGAACTCCGACATAAGCCTGTTCTCAGAAAGCACCCGGCGCGCTTTATAGGCAAAGGCGCTGTTTGAAGGAGAAGCGGAATTCGTGTAAAGCTCTCCGAAATGCTCATAGAGCTTCCTTCGGCGGCTGCCCTTGAGAAGCTTCCTGTCGCTGCCGAGAGTGGGTGCTCCAAGCTCCTTTTCCGAACTGACGGCTATGGTCATAGTCCCCTTTTTATCCGCGCCGACAGAAATATTGTCGAAGGAATTGTGTATATTGAAAAGCTCGGAAAGCTTGCTGTCGTTGGGGTGCTGCTTGTAACCGGTCATCTGTCTGCGCTCGCTCATATCGCTGTCATGCTCGTGAGCGATGCTTTCGGATACAAGGTTTTTGTCCTTACGGTGAAGATAGTCCTGCACAGATCATTCCCCCCTGCTTCCTGCGGAAAGCTCGTGGTAATACTCCCCCGCCTCCGCTCTCGTGAACGCCTTCCCGCTCTTTGCGTATTCGTTGCGAAGTGCCTCCATTATGTGCTTCATTCCGATCTTGCCGCCGTTTGAAATGCCGCCGGAAGCCTTGCCTGAGGCGGATTCCCCCGCCGCAAGGAATGCGCTGTGAAGGGCGATATTTTTGATGTTGCTGCCGGAAAGCTCAAACCGTTCCACAAGAAAATCAAAGTCGATATCGTCAAGGGGAGCTTTTGCCGGAAACGCTTTTTTCCATATCTCGCGTCTGAGAGAAGCATCCGGAAACGGGAAATCTATAATAAAGCGCATACGCCTTTTGAAAGCCTCGTCGAAGTTCTGCACAAGATTCGTCGCAAGGATAACTACCCCGCTGAATTCCTCGGTTTTTTGCAGAAGGAAAGCGGATTCCATATTGCTGTACTTGTCGTTTGAGTCCTTGACCTCGGTACGCTTTGAAAACAGCACGTCGGCTTCGTCAAAGAAAAGAATGCCCTGACAGAGCTTTGCCTTGTCGAATATCTCGTTGAGGTTCTTTTCCGTTTCTCCGATGTATTTGCTGACCACGTTTGCAAGGCTTATCTTGTATATGTCCATACCCAGTTCCGCTGCCATGACTTGCGCCCCCATGGTTTTTCCGGTACCGGGGGGACCTGTGAATATCATAGAAACTCCCTTGCCGTAGGGGAGCTTTTCACCGAAGCCCCAACCGTCAAGCACCTTATGCTTCATCCTGACCTGCGAGCAGGCGTCCGTTAGAAGCCTTCTGCTCTGTTCGGGGAGAACGATGTCCTTCCATGAAAATCTGCATTCAAGCTTCACTGCCTTGCCCCCCATATCAGGATCAAAGGAGGAATAACAGCCACTCTTTATATCGGCAGGGGTAAGTTTTTTGTCTTTTGCAAGAGCCGAGGAAAAGGTCACCGCCCTTTTTATATTTCCTGGGGACATCTCAAACTCACCGGATATTTCCGACAGATCGACCTCATCAGAAAGCTCCACCGAGCCGCAATAATTCCGCCATAGAAGAAGCTGTTCGCTGAGGGTCGGCAGACCGATCCGTATAGTCAGGGTATCTGAGCCCTTCGGTATCTCTGAAGGAGAACGCCCTGTGATAAGAATAACGAGCCCCGTTTCTTCAGCGATGCGGGTGACGATATTGGCTGTGCGCCCAATCGTATCATCAGTGCTTATCACGGGGATACCACCCGACAAGATCAGCTTTGTACACAGCTCCTTTATCCTGCCATCGCTCATAGAAGCGTTGATCTTCACCGGCATATACGCTATGCCAAGTATATTCAGGGCTGCGCGGGCGCAGGTGTGCCTGCCGCTGCCCTCATCTCCTGCTAACCGCAAAATGAACGGCTCTCCTCTGTCCGCGCTACTTATGAACGAGACTATATCGTTTATTGCCTGCTCCTGAGAGGACAGAGGAACGAGCTTTATTTCGCTCTGCTCCAGGGGAAGAAAGGCTTCATCAAACAGGCTGCCGTTTACGAGATAGTCCGAAACAAAGCCTTTTATAGTCAGCTGCGCATTGTAGACAGGTCGTACACCGTCTAAGAGAGAGTCAAGGGGAGAATACTCCTGCAGGGAATCAAGAAAAGGGATGATATCCTCCGTACTGAAAAACAACGCCCCCGCAAGAGAGGGCGTAACGGCTCCGCGGGGCGCAGGACACAAAGAGGAAGCGGTTTTCGCCGCCTGTCCGCTTATAGAAACAAGCAGGCACAAAACAAGGACGGTAGTCTCGAAGTCGTTACAGCCAAATAAGGATGATACCCTGAGAAGCGTATTTCCGCTCTCGGTTCTCAAAACAGACAGTATCCCCCCTGCCCTGTCAGCGTCATAGCCCTTTTCGGTAAAATCCGACAGATAGCTGTTCAGCAGTGACAACGCGTTTTTCAGTTCCTCTGTCATATAATGCCCTCCTTGTCTGTATCTTATAATGTGATCACAACTTTATTGCTGCTCCTCCGAAAAGCAGGAGAAAAAACGGTTCCGCAGCCACTTACCTGGGCGGGTGCCGAACTCCGCGTCAAGCCTTTCGCAAAACTCCTCATAGCACTGCTTTGCCTTATCGGGCTTGCCCATGAAGGAATAACAGCTCAGAAGCTCATAGACAAGCTGCTCGGAATATGGGTCAAGACGGTAGGCGTTACGCAGAAGGGAAACAGCGTCGTCAAACCGCCCCTCCTCGCGGCAGTGGGATGCAAGCATTGTACAGGCGCTCACATAGCATCTGTCGTAGTATTCCCGTCTTTCGTTCGCCCAGGGTATATCTACGCTGCCAAGATAACTTCCCCAATAGCTTTTGAGGAGCTTCTCGTGTGAAATCAGCTCATTATCTTTGCCCGACCGTACAGTCTCACATATTTCGTTTATCTCGCTGTCGCAGTCCTCTATCATACCGGTATCGAGGATATAATATTTGTTCTTGTAGCTTATTATGTTCTCCATACCGTAGGCGGAAAGCTCACGGCGCAGGTGATAGATCATATTGTGAAGCATTGCAACTGCGTTTGCGGGCATATCCTCATACCAGAAAGCGTTCAGAAGCTCGTCTCTGCCTACGGGTCTGCCGCCGTTCTCAAGTATGTACGCGATGATCTCAGGGCTTCGCTTTGTACGGCACTGTATCTCCTTGCGGTCCTCCCCCACCGTCAGCCGCAGTCCGCCAAAACGGCTTACACAAAGCTTTTCCGAAGAGGGCTGAGGCTCGCGTTTGTTCATCACCCGCTCAAGTATATCGCTTTCACGGCTGTATAGAAACGGAAGGGGGATTTCGTTTGAGTTGAGCCACTGAACGGCGCTTTGCACATTCGAGGAATACAGTTCCGGGTCAAGCTCGAAGCGCAAAAGCCCTTTATAGAGTTTGCGCAGAACACTGAAGCGGTTCTCCTTGCCGAACATACTGTCCGCGAGATTGAACGCCTGCTCCATTTTTTCGTACTCGCCTTTGTAATAACAGTATTGTGCAAGCGCCCCTAAGACTTCCGGAGATCTCACCCTGTTAAAGCTCCCGATGATACTGCCGCAGTACCCTATAAGCTCAAACTCACAGTTGCCGAGAAGGCTGTCGCCGTATATATGGAGGATACGCTCCGCCGCCTGAGCGTTGCCGCTGACCTCAAACAGGCATATCGCCTCCGCAAAGCGCTTTTGTGAAATGAAATGATCGGAGGCCTTTTCAATGAGGGTGTTTCTTTTTTCATCGGGAATGAGCTGCGACATTATATGCCGCATTACCGGCGGATATGTAATATAACCTCCCTTGCTGCCCGCAAGTCCCTGACGAATAAGCCTCTCCCTTAAAAAGTGTGCCGAGCTGATATCGAGACCGTCGCGGTACAGTTCCTCGTCGCCGCTTATATATGAGGATACAAGCATAAAGCGGCGGAGATCGTCGTCCTGTTTATCAAGTATAAATGACTTTATGTATTCGGGAAGCAGCGAAGAGTCGGCTGCCTTACGCGTATCGTTTTCGCCTGTACGCAGAAGCTCGCTGACCGCAATGCACCAACCCCCCGTAAAGGAATACAGCGAGGATATGTATTCATCGGTCGCCATAGGTCTGACGCTTTTTGCAAGAGAGACCGTCTGTTCTTTGCTGAACCACAGATCGGAATTACCCAAAAGAAGCGCGGTACCGTCCATTATATGGCGCAGAAATGCAGGGGGTATGCTCTCTGCGGCGGCGATCATAGTAAGTTCCTGTTCAATGACCGTATCCGCAAGCAGACCGAGGAGGGACACTGCCCCGCTGTCTGTAAATACGTCGGCATTATCTATAAGCAGAGGACGGCGCTGCTCGTCGGACATCACGGAAATAAACCCGCCCAGAGTGTCAATAGCATTGTCGGAGCATAATGCTTCCGCATCATGCACTGCCTCCGAGAAAAGACGGATAAGTCCCCTTTCGCTGTTGTCCTCGGGTCCTGCCGAAATACGGATACTATCTTTATGCTCATCTGCTATCTGAGAGAGCAGAGCGGTCTTCCCGCTGCCCGCGCAGGCGCATATCAGTGTAAGTCCGCCGCCGAAAGCAGCGTCTCTTCGGACAAAACTCTTTGGTCGTTTGAAATTGTGTTTTTGCCGCATAATTGTTTCTGCTGACATTGTTACCCGTCCTTTGCCGAAAATCTCCTGTTCTTACCTCGCCTTGCAGGAAGCTCATCAGTCGCCCTTGAGCGCATCGGCAACATCCTTCAGACTTGCGTGCTTGTCAAGTCCCAGAGCGGTAAGCATTTGATCCTTGTCACTGTCCCTTGAATTCCAGATGTTTTTTGCCCGCTTCATATTGAGTTTCTCGAAGGCTTCCTGTTTTTCCGTCTTGTCTACGGGGGTATCGTTGATATCCGTATCTATACCGAGCCTGCCGAGAATGATACGGTCAGCTTCGTTGTCGGTAATATCCTCACCGTAACGCCCCTGATGATACCTGAATGCTCTTGCTGCCTGATCGCGTATTTTATCACGCTTTTTTTCGAGATATTTTTCAATGATCTCGATCTTTTTGTCTTCGGTCTTTGATTCTATAGCCTTATCGGTGATCTTGCTTCCGATCTTCTCGATAAGCCCCATACCTGAGCCGAATACTCCTAACGCGCTGCTGACAAGCGTGCCGGTTCCGCTCCCTGCAAAATCGGGGTCTATTATCCTCGTCAGCGTACTCACGCCGCCTGCTAAGGAACCGAGAAAACCTGAAATGCCCTTGAAGTAAGTTTTCTTTTTTATCTTATTGAATTCTGCCGCCTGACTGAGCGCGTATTTCTTAGCCTTAAAGGTATCATAATTCTTTTTGCTGTTCAATCGCTGATCAGCAGTACCGCGCCATTTTACTAATTGCCTGGAGTCTTTTATTCTATTCTCATGAGTGTCATGATCATCATCAACATTGGAATAAATTTCGGCTTGGTCAATAACCTTCTGCCGCCTTTTTATATCCGCAATATTGCCGATGAAACCTGTGGCCGCCGAGGTGATGCTCAGGATAGAGGCGATGGAATTGAATGCGTCAACAGTCCTGCTCTGATGAACGTTTTTCGTATCTCCGAAGCCGGTTATTCCTGTTGATACCATCTTGGAGAGATTTGCAACGCCTCCCAATACAGAGTTAGCTACTCCCCGCTTCGCAGCTTTACTTTTTCTTTTATTATGAGATTTAAGGTTTTTTGAATGAATGCCAATGCCGGCGAATGAGTTTATCGCTCCCAATCCCTGACTTAGCAGAGAAAAGGCAGCGTGAGCCTGTCTTGCGCCCTTATGCTCCTTCTTGGCTTCCCCTCTCTCGCTGGTCTTGACCTCTTTGCCGTCATCACCGATAACAGGCTTTCCGTCCTTGTCCTTGACAGTGTATTCTGTATCACTCAGGTCTTTTTCCTGATCGGCAAGCATTGTATTTCCCGCAGCAGATGCCAGAGAGATACCGTCAGCTATGACACCTGCCCAGAAGTTGAATCTCTTCAAATGCTTACCGGAACCGGCAGCAGCGGCAGGCGCATCGTTGTTTCCGTTACCGCCTCCGTCATTTCCCGGTGCCGGTGCGCCGTCGTTTCCCTGCGCGACATTTCCGGGCGCGGCTCCGTTACCGCCATCGTTGCCCTGTAAGTCGTTTCCCCGTACCGCCCCGTTTCCGCCGCCGTTTCCCGGCGCGTTTCCTCTCCTGCCGCCGTTGCCCTGACGGGCAGGGGCTCCGCCTCCGCCGTCCTGCAAAAATCCAAGCTGCCGGAGCCGTGCGTCATCGGCAGAATCAGCGCCGAATACACCGGCAGCGGAATACTTTTTATAATCGGTGACCAGGACACGCTTCAGAGCGTCTTTTCTTGATGAAGTGATAGCCGCTATTTCAGCCGTGATTTGTCTGCTTCCGGAATACCTGTCTTGTGGACGAGGTGCTCCGTTACGTTGACGCGCCTGCTGAACCTCTCCGTCCGATACCGAACGAACGGGTCTTCTTGCCGGGCGTCCGTTCTGACGGGGATTCTGATCCCGCCTTTCGTTTCTTCTTTCAGGGCGTCCGTTTTGACGGTCAGCAGATGACCCGTTCGCCGGATCATCAACAGGTGGTTCCTCCCCCTCTTCACGGTGATGATGATGGTGGTGGTGACCCTTATCGTCATTATGTTCTTCGCTGTCTTGGGGATCATCGTAATCGGTCTGATTTATTACAGAATCGTTGTGTTCTTCCTCTCGATCATCTTCCTTCTTCTCACCCTTCTTGGAGGGTTTTACGGATGAGTCTGACTTTTTTCTTTTTTTTCCACACAAGAAAATCATCTCCCCTGAAGCTGATATGACCGAAGTCAGGACAAATAAAACACTCTCTCAGTATCAGTCGCCCGTCAGCGCTGCGGCGACATCACTTATATCCGCATCCTTTTCAAGTCCGAGAGCCTCTAAGATTTGATCCTTCTGATCTCCTGAATTCATAATATTGTTTGCGCGCTTCATATTGATCTTTTCAAAACCGCGCAGCAGCAGCTCATTGCTAAGCTCGTCGTCAGTGACCTTGACGGCAATACCGAGCCTGCCCAATGTAATACGGTCGGCAAGATTGTCGGAGACCTCCCTTATGCCTGCAATATTTTGGTTCTCGGCAAAGGCGGTATTCACCTGCTCCTTAACTGCGGCTCTCTTCTTCGCCAGATAATTCTTGGTGATCTCCAGCTTCTTTTTTTCAGCTTTGCTTTCGTTTCTCTTGTCTCTCAGCTTTCCGCCGTATTTTTGCACCATACCAAGGCCGAATCCCGCTGCGCCCAGCACACTGCTGGTAAGCATACCCGCCGCGCTCTTTGAAAACGTCGGAGCAACGAGCTTCATAAAATTATTTGCGCCGCCCACTAAGGAGGCTGCTCCGCCGGCAAAACCCTTAACATAAGTACGCTTTATTTTATTGAAATCCGTTGCCTGCTCCAGCGCATATTTCCTTGCCTTCAGAGCATTGTAATTGCTTTTGTCGGCGTTATTATTCTTTGCTTCCGTGAGCTTATCATTGGTAAGATCATCCGGCTTTCTGAGCTTCTCCATATCCTTGATGGATTTATTGCGATAATGAAGATCTCTGAAATTCGTGCCGATATTTACGATCGCGCCCAGACCGCTGGTAAGTGTAGACAAGACCGAAAGGGTAGTGGTGGTGGCTGCCTGACCGGGCTTACTTTTGGTGTCTCCGAACCCGTTGATACCGGTTGAGACCAGATTCTGAGCATTTGTCAGTACAGTTAATCCGCTTGAGATCGTGCCCAGATATGCCGCGCCGCTCTTACGCTTATTCTTTGAATTTCTATCCTTCCAGTTTTTCACTATGCCGATGCCGCCCTGAACCATATTAAGGGCCTGCGACCCCATGGCAAATCCAGCGCTGAACTTTCTTCTAGTCTGATGATCGTTCAGCTGCTGTATTCTCGCAGCGTTGCCTTCTTTTTTTTGCGTAATAAATTCCTGACTTGCAAGCTTCATATTCATCGCTGCTGATGTTAACATAGAAGCGTCGCTTAAGTAGCCAATGCCTTTTACGCCTAACTGGAATCCCGTTCCCGCTGCCTTAGCTAATCCTTTTTTTACACGCTGACCTTTGCTGAGCTGCGGCTTTTGCGGAGGGAGTATCGGCTGCGGATTTTGGGCGGGATCGTTGAACCCCATTGCCGCCATTGTGTCGTCGTCCGTAAGCGCTCCTCCGTAAATACCCGCAGCCTTGTTCTTTTTGTAATCGGTGATCATTACCTCCCTGAGGGCTGCTTCCTTGTCACCCCCCATATCGCGTATCTTAGTCTTTATTGCATTGCCGGTATTTGTCGTTTTTGGTGGGGGCTGACGGCCATTTCCTCCATTATTTGCGTCATTATTTTCGGCATTATTTGCGGCATTATTATCGTTATTGTTTTCGTTTATTTGATTTTGCTCATCGTTCTTTATATTAGTTCCTTCCTGCATACCGTTTATTTTCTTGTTATTCTGTTCTATTTTTTCTTCTTCCTTTTCTTCCTGCTTGACTTCCGCCTCGATATTCTTGACAGTCGTTTTTATTTCTTCGAGAGTCTTAGTCGGATCTTTGCCCCCATCGTTCTTATGATCCTTATTATCCTCCGTATTTTCCGTGGGAACCTGATTTACAGGCTGAGTGTTGACCGGTTCGACAGGAGGAACATCATTGTTCT
Organism: uncultured Ruminococcus sp.; assembly: GCA_902796475.1. Classification (GTDB taxonomy): domain Bacteria; phylum Bacillota; class Clostridia; order Oscillospirales; family Acutalibacteraceae; genus UBA1213. The sequence continues at coordinate 224 of CADBPE010000062.1, read as the reverse complement.
GAGTCTGATCTCCGACAGGCGGGTTCTTATCGACTTTTTCCTGCTTAACGTTCTGATCGGTAGGCGCTCCGGTCGTGTTCTGAGTTACGTTGACAGGAACATTGACAACTTCGTTCCCGGCATTGTTCACGGTATTGTTGCCGTCGCCATTCTGTTCTTTGCTTCTTTTGAATAAACCCATCATAATAACACATCCTTAAAACTGCGCAAGCCCGTAGCCTTCT